>NZ_CP180551.1:1514549-1817459 GCF_047778095.1 Neptuniibacter sp. QD48_11 | reverse complement strand
CAGCAGCTGTCGCCATCAACAATGTGGGTACAGCAGTGACCGCAGGAGTGCTTAATTCCGATGTCACTAGTAGCGGCTTTCTTGATATAGATCTCACCTCATCGTTACAGATGAATGTCACCACAGTTGCAGTTGCTGTCACTGTTGGTGCATCGGGTGATGTGGCAGGTACAGTCGCTGGCGCGGGTGCAGCGGCAGACAATATTCATAGCGGTGTTTCCAGAGCGGTCATTGAAAATAGCACTGTAAATGCAACAGGTGCGGTTAGTGTGGATGCGGTAGATACATCATCACTAGATTCTGAGGTGGTTTCTGCATCAGCCTCAGTCGCAGTCGGTAGCACTGCAGCCTTTGCTCTAGGCGTGTCCGTTGTATTAGCTACCAATAGTCTAAGTGGCGTAACAGAATCAGGCATTATCAACTCAACAGTGAATGGCGGCAGCGTAACAGTTGGTACTGATACGCAGATGTCGATTCTCTCTACGGGTGTGGCAGCTAGCTTATCTTTAGCTGCAGGTGATATTGCGATCACGGGTGCAGGTGCGGGCGCATCATCTTTGAATACTCTGAACAATACTGTGGCAGCTCGAATCAGTAACAGTACTGTTACCAGCACCAACGGCTTAAGCGTTCATGCTGAAGATAGCTCCTCTGTTACCTCTACGGTAGTTGCTGCCTCAATCGGTATAGCCATTAGCAGTGGCGGTAGTGCTGCAATATCAGCGGCAATTGCGGTATCTATTGCGGATAACGACATCAATACAGACTTAAGAGCGGCAATTAATGATGGGTCGTTTATTACTGCCAACAGCACAGTTGATGTATCAGCACTTGCAGATGGCTCTGTAGATGCCAATGCGGTAGCTGCCTCTGTTTCGGTTGGCGGTGGTGGTACCGTTAGCGTCGGGGCGTCTGGTTCTGGTAGTGCAGTTACTAATACGCTAGCCAATACTGTCGAAGCCACTATTGATACTGCAACCATTAACAATGCGACTGATGTAGTTGTGATGGCCACCAATGAACTCACCATCGACACCTTAGCGGTAGCAGCATCGATCGGAGCCTCTGCTAGTGGTACAGCTGCAGTCAGTGTCTCTGGCTCGGTTACGTTAGCGACGCTAAATTCGAACACGGTAACCTCTGCGAGCATTAGAAGTTCAGCTATCACAGATCCTAATACAGTTTCAGTGTTAGCATTTAACGACACTGATATAGAAACCAAAGCTGTTGCTGCAACACTGTCGTTAGCCGCAGGTTCTTCAGCAGCGGTAGGTGTTAGTTTCGCAGTCGTAGAATCCGTTGCCAACGTTGGTGGCACCACAGAAGCAGTAATAAACCCATCCACCATAACCTCTGCCGATGATGTCTTAGTTGAGGCAATAGATATTAGTGAAGTGGATACGCTGGTTGTATCTGCAACCATTGGTGTTGCGGCATCATCAACTGCAGCGATCGACGTATCGATCTCTGTGAGCTTAGCAACCGTCAATGTAACCAATGGCCTGTTAGCCACAATTCAAGGCTCTACAATCGATGCAGACAATGTCACCGTTAATGCCCAATCTTTCTTAGGAGGAGATAGGGCAACTGTCACAACAAAAGGTATTTCAGCGGCTTTATCAGTTACTGCAAGCGGCAACTTCTCTCTATCAGGAGCAGGTAGCGGTGCTTCAGTTACCAGCAACATGAGTAATACGATTGCTGCTAGCATCATCGACAGTGATATTGATGCGAGCACGCTCTCAGTGACTGCAGAAGATCGAGTGCTCTTAGATACCTTGACCGTCGCTGTAGCAGCGAGTGTTGCAGCCAGCGGCAATATAACCGTTGCTCTATCTGGAGCTGTTGCGGTTTCTACGGTTGATTTCGATACATCTGTTCAGTCAATAATTTCTGGCTCTGATGTCGACTTAACTTCTGCTGCGCCTACTATTTTGTCTGCCCGTTCAGATAGTGATGTAGTTACATTCTCCGTCGGTGCAGCACTTGGTGTATCTGCAAGTGGCAGTGCAGCTGTTTCAGCATCGGTTGGTGTTGCTGTTGCGACGGTAAGTGCCGCAAATCTTACAGAATCATTGATTACCAATAACAGCACTTTTGATGCACCAGGGGATCTAACGGTTCGTGCTAAAGATGTCACTAATATAGATACTGATGTTGTTGCAGCCAGCGTGTCTGTGGGGGCTTCCGGTGCTGTAGCAATCTCGGTTGGATTATCGACTTCTGTTGCAAGTAATACCTATAGCGGCACTGTTCGGGCCGGCATCGAAAACTCTTCAGTTGATATCGGTGGTTCCCTCACTGTCGAGGCAGAATCTGAGGCTAATGTTGATGTACTGGGTGTTGCAGCCTCTGTTACTGTCGCCGTATCAGGTAGTTTCTCTTTAGCAGCCGGCATTAGTGCGGCTGTAACTGAAAATACCGTCGACGGCTTGGTCGAATCCTATATTGAGGATGCAAGCGGATCCCATTTCATTGAGGCAGGTGGCGATGTAATTGTTACCGCTGTCGATGATCTGTCTGTGACTTCAGATGCAGCAGCAGTAACACTATCTGTTAGCGGTTCCTACGTAGGTGTGGCTGTCGGGGTATCTGCAGCGACTTCTGAAAATACCAATAACAGCATTACCCGAGCTGAAATAGATAACTCAGATGTAACCTCTGAAGCAGGAACCGTCACCTTACTTGCTCAATCTGAATCTGATCTGGATGCATTTGTTGCCTCTGTTGCGGTCTCTGTTTCAATCTCAATCGGCTTTGCAGGGGCCGGGGCTGGAGGCTTTGCACGTAATACATCCACTTCAACGGTGAGTTCAAGAGTCAGCAATGGATCTAATATAACTTCAGCAGGTAATGTCGTTATCTCAGCTAACGATATCTCCGACGCTCAGGCCGATGTTATTGCGTTTGCCGTATCGGTGGGGGCATTAGGTACCTCCGTTGGTGTTTCACTGGCTGAGAACTACATCACGAATACCGTGATAGCAGCAGTAGAAGATAGTTCTGTTACCGCATTGGGTGCAGGTACAATCTTGATCGATTCAGATGCGACTCAAGAGATTGATGCCAACAGTTCGGTTGTTTCAGTCTCCGTAGCCCTAGGCGGCCTCGCAGGCGCAGGTGCTTCGGCTATTACGGACATTGACAGTGATGTTGAAGCATATGCTCGGAATTCAACTTTAACTGCCGCAGGCAATCTGGTTCAGATAGATGCAGACAGTAGTCATATCGCTAATGCCACTTCATTTGGTTTAGCAGCTTCAACAACGGCGGGTATATCCATTGTTAACGGTAATGCCAGTGTTGGTGGTGCAACTAGGGCTTACGCTGATGGGGATATGACCGTCACAGCTAGCGCGATGGATATCACCGCCGACTCTATTGCCAGCGCTTTACCTGATGTCACCTCAGTAGCGCTATCGCTTGGTGGTGCAGGATCTGGTGCAATTGTAATGGCCACTGTAGATCGAACTACAGAAGCCTATATCGGCGGACGAGCAGGAACGGTTCCATTAGGTGGTACCAACGTCATGCTTACCGGTGGACCGCTAAATATTGATGCTAATTCAACATTTACCGCTACAGCAGCGCCTCTGAATTTTGGTTTAGGCGCAGGTATAACCGTCGCAGTTACCGTCACCGAAGCGATCATCCAAGGTAATACCTTGGCTTACATCGGTGAGAGCAGTTCAGTTACCGCTTCGGATATATCTATTACAGCAGCCAGTACAGAAGTTGCTACTTCAGAAACAATAACCATTGCTCTAGACGCTGCAGGAGCAGCAGTGGGTGTTACAAGCGCCACCTCACAAGTGCTCAGCAATACTGAAGCGTTCATCGGCACTCGAGTGGGCGAACTATCATTAGGTAACCCAACAACAGTTACAGTGACCGGTAGTGGCGATCTAGTCATTGATGCGACAGCCAGTCGAACCGCCATATCAGATACCTTAGGTTCAGCACTGACTCTCGGTGTGTTAGCGGTTGATGTATCACTACCTACTGCAGAAGTTGGTGGCAGAACCTTAGCGGGCATGGACGGTCAGGTTACTGTAATTGCTGGTGATGTAGATGTTGTTGCGACCGCATCTAACAAAGCGGAAGCGGAAGCCTTGGTATTATCACTATCTGTTGTAGGTATAGGTGGTTCCGGTGCTGATGTCGTCGCGATTATTAATGAAACCGCTGATGTTGAAGCCGTGATCGGAGCCGATGTAACCCTTACCGCTGATGAAATTCTGTTGGATGCTCATCATATAGGTAACAACAATCTCGCAACCGCCAAAGCATTAGGCGGAGCAGGCGGACAGTTGGGTGGTTTAGCTGTCATGTTGGCTGAAGCCTACGTCGAAGGAGGTGTTAAAGCCGAACTTAATGGTGATGTTTTGGATTCTGATTCTGTCACTGTCACCGCTTCCGGTAGAAATTTAGCCCAAGCAGATACATTGGCAGTCGCTATCGGTGCAGGTTTTGGTGCATCCGGTACAGGTACAGTTTCAGAAATTAGCGGTACAGCAGATGTTGTATCTAGAATTGGTTCTACATCCTCCATTACCACCACCGGAGCGGTTTCAGTCACTGCGACAGGTAATAATGACGCACTCAGTAACTCCGATGCAGGCTCTGGCGGTACTGTTGCCGTCTCTGGCTCAGCATTAGGAGCAACCGTTGCAGGCGCTGTTATTGCTGAACTGAATGGGGATCTCTTCAATGCGACTGCAGTCGATGTTATCGCCACCGGTGATAATTATGCTAAAGCTGATGCTTTAGCAATCTCTGTGGGTATTGCAAGCGGTTCTGGCGCGGATGCATTTGCTGAAATCACATCAGATGCCGATGTCCAAGCCAAAGTAGGCTCAACTTCACAGATTACGGTTCCTGGTGCAGCGATCAATGTATTAGCCACTGGCAGCAATGAGGCACAAGCCAGCGCAGTAGGCGGCGGTATTGGCGGTCTATCTATCAACGTTATGCTCCCAGAGGCGATCGTCGGTGGCGGCGTTTTAGCTGAGTTTAGTGGTGACATTATTGGCGGGGCAGCGTCTTTACTTAATGTTAAAGCCCTAGGTGATAATTGGGCTAATGCCCAGACCACCGTAGGTAATATTTCATTACTCGGTGGTGCTGGTGCTAAAGCTATCGCTGAAATCAGCTCCGATGCTGATGTAGAAGCTCGAATTGGTTCAGCAGCCACAGTAGTAACGACTGGTGCAGTCGTCGTAGATGCTCGTTTGCAAGGCAATATGAATCTTGCAACAGCGACGGCGCTTGGTGCTGTCGGTGGCGCATTAGCAGGTGTATCTGTGATGCTCGCAACTGCTGAAGTCGGTGGTGCAGTCATTGCGGATGTAGATGGTGATGTAACAGGTTCATCTTCAATCACTATAGAAGCAGTAGGTCGAAATCTTGCTGAAGCCCATACCTTAGCCGGAGGATTTGGTTCCTTTGCTGGTGCAGGTAGCGGTGTTGTAGCTGATATTACGTCTGATGCTGATGTCATAGCATCTGTAGGCTCAACGGCATCACTCACTACGCCAAATACTCTAACTGTTCGTGCTACCGGAGATAACGATGCGATCTCAAGCTCTGACCTAGCGTCTGGCGGTGCTGTTGTTATTTCAGGTGGTTCTTTAGCTGCCCGAGTGGGTGGTGCAGTCATCGCTGAGATGAACGGTGATGTTAATGACGCAAATACCGTGCTTGTACAAGCTACCGGTAATAACGTTGCACTCTCTGATGCTCTCGCAATTTCCTTAGGCCTTTTCAGTGGAGCAGGTGCTAGCGCTATAGCGGAAATCACTTCCGACGCAGACGTTCAAGCCAAAGTCGGTTCAACCGCTCTGTTCAATACGCCTAATGCCAATATTGATGTCCTAGCAACAGGCTACAATCATGCAGTAGGTACTGCGGTTGGCGGCAGTGGTGGTGTAATTTCTATCTCTGTCATGCTTCCAGAAGCCCATGTTGGCGGAGGTGTGTTAGCTCAATTCGATGGTCAGACAACCGGTGGTTCGATATCTACCCTAGATGTTAAAGCTCTCGGCCAAAACATCGCAGATGCATCAACTACGGTAGCCAGTGTATCGCTGGGTGGCGGTGCAGGTGCTCAAGCGATTTCGAGTATCACGGCAGATGCCGATGTAGAAGCGAGAATGGGCTCAGCCGCGTCTATCGCAGCAACAGGCGCAGTTGTTGTTGATGCTCGCTTGCAAGGCGCAATGAACCTTGCAACTGCAACGGCTACAGGTGGAGCTGCTGGTGTATTGGCGGGTGTTTCAGTCATGCTGGCCACTACTAATATTGGCGGTGCAGTTATCGCTGATGTTGATGGTGATGTAACAGGTTCATCCTCTATCACCATTGAAGCCGTTGGTCGCAACTTTGCAGAAGCCCATACATTGGCGGGTGGATTCGGCGCCTTTGGCGGGGGCGGAAGTGGAGTGTTCTCACAAATTACTGAATTTGCTGATGTGATTGCTTCTGTCGGTTCAACAGCATCACTCACTACAAATAATGCATTAACTGTTAAGGCTACCGGTGACAATGATGCTCTATCAAGTTCCGATTTAGCGGCTGGCGGTCTGGTCTCTTTAGCAGGCGGTAAAATAACTTCGGAAATTGGTGGTGCTGTTATTGCCGAAATGGATGGGGATGTTTTCGATGCTAATACGCTAAATGTCCTCGCTACCGGTAATAACTATGCTGATGCAGATGCACTCACCATCTCTTTAGGTTTGTTTAGTGGAGCAGGTGCGAGTTCAGTTGCCGAGATCACCTCTGATGCTGATGTTGAAGCAACTGTCGGTTCAACCGCTCAATTGACAGTACCTGCTGCCAATATTGATGTCATCGCAACGGGCTATAACAAAGCCGAAGGTATCGCCAATAGCGCTACAGTCGGTGTCATTTCAATATCTGTGATGTTGCCATCTGCAACCGTGGGTGGCGGTGTCTTATCTCAGTTTGATGGTGATATTGTCGGTAGTGCCGCATCAAGTTTAGACGTGAAAGCCTTGGGTCAAAACATTGCTCTAGCAACTGTCACTATGGGATCAATCAGCTTAGGTGGCGGAAATGGTGCCCAAGCTAACGCAATTATCACTAGTGATGCAGACGTAGAAGCTAAAGTGGGTTCTGCCGCTACGATCTGGACATCCGGCGCAGTAAAAGTTGAGGCGTTACTGCAGGGTGCTCAAAATATCGCCACAGCTAATGCATTAAGTCTGGCTGGCGGCTTGTTTACAGCATCGCTAGTAGGCGCAAAAGCACAAATAGGCGGTGCAGTTATTGCTGATATGGATGGTTCAGTCACTGCCAATTCCTTACTCGTTAAAGCGGATGGTGATAATACTGCAGATGCTGACGTAGTTACCGCAGGATTAGGTGGCTTTACTGTCAATGGTGCAGCAGCGTTTGCTGAGGTAACAAGCTCTGCCGATGTCAACGCGACAGGTGGAACGGGTAGCAACGTTCTGGATATCAATGGCTCAATTACCTTTATCGCTACCTCTGATCATGATGCGACTGCGGATGCTGATTCCGCCGGGGGCGGTTTAGTCGCGGTCGGTGTCTCTATACCAACTGCTAAAGTTGGAGGTGGCACTAAAGCGGAAATGAATGCTGATGTTATTGATGCTAGTTCATTAACTGTATCAGCCACCTCTGATAACGATGCGATAGCCACTTCTGATGTAATTTCAATCGGTCTATTTGCCGGTGGTGGTGCCAATGCAAGTGCTGAAGTAACCAATAGCGCTGATACAGATGCCATCATAGGTTCTGGCTCTCTAATTACAATGCCTGGATCGGCTGTAAACGTTACAGCAACTTCAAACAACAATGCCGTGGCCAGTTCAGGTGCTGTAGGTGTAGGTGCAGTTGCAGTTAGCGTATCTAGTCCTACCGCTAAGATCTTTGCTGATACCTCTGCAAAACTTCTGGGTAGTGTTGGTACAACTGTAGCTGGATTCGATACAGATGGATTGCCAACTACTTACGGGGTTTCGGGTGCATCCTCTGTCACAGTTAATGCCGTATCAAATGATACAGCTATAGCAGTCGTCGAATCTTTCGGAGCCGGTATAGTAGCAGCAAGCGCATCTACTGCAGCGTCTGAGGTTGATCCTACGGTCGTCGCAGAATTTGGGTCAGGCAATATAACAGCTTCTGGAAATGTCTCTCTTACAGCTCAATCAACCTCTATATCTGATGCATTTGCGGACTCTTCAGGTGGTGGGGCTATAGACGTAAAAGGCCTTAACACTAGTGCCAAAGCGAACCCAACCGTTAATGTTATCGTAGGTAGTGGTTACGTAGAGTCAGGTAATAATCTAACCCTTAGAGCAGTGCATAGTTCTGCAGAAGTTAAAGCCGATTCTACAGGTTCTGGAGGCGGTGCTGTCTCGGTTGGTAATACTAATGCCACATCTGAGTCCAATCACACAGTGCAAGCCCTTGTCGATGCAAACATTCTTCGCGGTAATGACGTCGTCATCGAGGCTAGCGCCAATACCAACGCCAGTGCTATAGCAACTAACAAAGCACTTGGTGGCATTGTCATTGGTAACACCGATGCAACGGTTACATCTGATAGTCATGTACTTACAGATATAGGCTCTGGTTCGATTATCGCACAGCGTGATGTTCAAATACTCGCAACCAGCATGCAAACCTTAACAGCGCTGGCTGAAACCGATGGTTCATTTGGTTTGGTAACTGATTCAGATGCTGATGCTGACATTGTCGTTAATCACGATGTGATTCTAACTTCAGATGCGACCATTAAAGCTAATAGAACTGTACTCGTTGAATCTCGCACTGGTTTAAATGCAGATGTTACTGCAAACGCGGATGCTACAGCCGTAGCAGGCTTCGCCGATGCCGATGGATCGCTCACCATAGGTTCTGCGATTGATCCAGTGCTCAATCAAGTCATATTGACGGGTAATTCAGACATTGAAGCTAATAATGTCGCCGTGGCTGCGCGCGCTGGTAGTCAAACCAAAATAGATAACAGCACAGGGGACGTGGTTGTTGATAACAGCGGTTTAGTAAAAGAGTGGACCGCAAATGTTAACACCGAAGCCGATACCAAAGCTTATCCTGTTGCAGATTCGACCGCTGATGCACATATTCAATCTTGGGATCTCGTTGAAACTATCCTACATAACGGCTCTTCAATAATCAGTAATAGCAATATCGTTGTAGAAGCGCGTCACGACAATACCCAAATGCATGCCGATGCTGTTGCTAAATACAATGACTACGACAATGCGCTAGCCAACTTTATCAGTGCTGTTGCCTCTGTATTTAATCCGATTCCGGTCGATGTGCACTCTGACGCCAGCTCTACCTACAATAGCTTAACCCGCGTTAGTGGTCGTGATGGATCGTTCTTAAAAGCTAAAGATATCGATGTTAACTCTGAAAATATCGCTACGATCACCGCTGACGCCGACAGCATAACTAATTTGCCAGATCTAGAAGTGTGTATTGGGGTCGACGATCTAGAAGTATGTTTCAACGTATTGAGCGTAGATATTGATGAAGATGAGACTGTTAGTAGTACACCAGATCGTCATATCTTCTGGGAGTCCCACGTAGTATTGCTTGGTGAACCTAACCCAGAGCTGGTTATCGATGAAAACGGAGTAATACTCAGTCTAACTAACATTGAATTCTTAGGCAGTAATACCGGTAAGGTCGTTGGCAATACACTCAGTGCCGCTAATAACCAAGTTATTCTCGACGACATTATCTACAACGAAGCCGGTAAATTAACCTTCTTTGCCAACCACGTGAACGGCACCGATGGCATTATCTGGGGTAATAGTGGATTAGTAGAAAGTCAGCGTACTTGGGACAGTGTCAGAATCATCAATGACTCGGAATATGACCTCGTTATAAACCATATAGATACTCATGATGGATCGGCTGCCGTAGATATTAAAGTGGACGATATCCGCTTTAATCCAGCGTCTGTAAACAACGTATCCTTAGACCCAGTAACACCAGGCGATACCTTTGAATTTGATTTAGATATCACTTACCCAAGAACCTTAGTTGAAATCAGAAATCGCATAGCTGGAAATAATAACGATAGCGATATCATACTCTTAGGCGGCATTGATAATGTTATTGGTGATACTGTAATTGAGAACCAACGCGGGGATATCAGGGTTGATGAACGTGATTTGGTCGTTCAACAAGGCGTACTTCCAACGGCTATTTTCGATGAAGGCTTAATCAGAACCAATACGCTTGATGTCGATGCCAGTGGTGATATAGGTAATCAGAATGCCAGTGATGGCCGCACGCCATTAATGGTGGAATTAGTCAGAATTATCCATGCCACCAGTAACGATGTAACTCCAGCACTTGAAGAGATTCATCTTGAAGCAGATGCCGGTAGTGACACCGTTTTGGATATTACCTTGCATGATCGCTCTCAAGATCCAGCCGAAACTGACAGTCTCGATATAACCATCCACCGGATTACCGCAGGTGATGATGTCGATGTGATTATCAATGACTCCAGAGCCGGTGATGATTGGGCGCCTATCGATGGTGTGAATGTCAGCACCTATGATCCTCCAGGTCTGTTTGACCCTGACGGCCGTAGCGGAATTTACTGGGATCACTTCAGCCCAGATGTAGAGGGTGAGTCCTTATATAACTGGGTTCGCCAGACCTACGGCACAGGTCACACCGAAGTGGATTCAGTCTATACGTTCACGGAAGTACGCGCTGGTGATGATATAGATATTGGCCATGTTGACAGTAATGACGGCTATACCGGAGCAGAAAACCGAACTTATCGAACCACTTCGATCACTGGCGCACCATACGGCTCCAATGTCTCTGTTGATGTCACTCCTGATACAACAATCGACTTCATCATCAATACTGATGTTGATTGGAGTGGTGGTACACCTCCAGATGGTACACCTCAGATATTCTTAACCACTAATGGCGAAATCATTGCGGATGAGCTGATCGGTGATATGTTGGTTGGCCACATCCATTCGACCGAAGATGATGTCACCCTAAATTCCGGTGCAAGAATCATCGATGCTGATACCGATTCGGGTGCGGCTACAACGGTTGATGTGTCTGGGGTAAACATTACCCTTAACTCCGGTGTAATCACTGATGAAACCCCAGCACCACTATTTGGTGGAATAGGCACAGAAGATGACTTCTTAGAGATCAATGTTGATCGCAATAACGGTAACGGCGTGCTTAATGCCTTCGATATAAATGCGCCGTTCAATGGCGGCATCTATATCGATGAACTAACGGGTCCACTAGAGTTAGATACAGTTCACAGTGACGAAAATGTATCACTCAGAACAACTGATGGCTCAATCAGAGATGCAAGAAACGGCGGAGCAGGTGATGAGGCAGCCAATATCCTAGGTCAAACAATAGATCTTGATGCTAACGGCGATTATTCCGATATCGGTAGTAGCTCGAATGATGTGGAAATCAATTCCCGAATTGGCTCAGCTGCAAACGTCGACGATGTTGGTCTAGAAGCAACCGATAATATCTACCTCACTGAAACAGACGGCGATTTGAGTCTGGTTCTAGCCCATACCTATACCGGCGATATTCGTCTAACGGTGAGAGAATCTGCCGATTTAGATGAGCATCTGATCCTACTAGAATCAGGCAGCGCTCGTTTTGCAGAAAGTATCAGTCGTTTACCGGGTTTAGATCCCGATGCTCCACGTAACATTCTAAATGGTCAGATCTTCGCAGAAGGTGGTTCAGTACTTCTATTGGTCGGTGACAATGTCGATCTTCATCAAAATAGCGAGATTCTAGCTAAAGAAACTATCGACATCTTCGGTGATCACAACAATGCTGATGACCATTATGGTACTAATATGACCCTAAGAGGCCGGATTATCGCTGGAGCTGATGTGACTTCCGGTGATCCTGTTGGCACAGCAATTCCAACCTATACAGCGCCCGTTTATCTCACCAGTATCTGGGGTAATGATGATTCCGATTACATTCAATTTGGTGATCTTTCAGGCGCTAGCGGTGATACTGAGCAGGGTGATGATGGCTATATCTTCCTCGGTTCTAAAACACGCGTTCACGGTAGTGCGGATCTAGATTCACTATTGGCAGATGGTGAAGACCGAATGGTGGTCTACTTCTTACAAGACACATCAACCACAACTGGACCAAATACCGTATCTGATGCAGAGCACACATTAACGCTCGATGGTCAGGCAGGCACCGATTATTACGAAGTTCACTCTCTGGGCAGTAACGGTGAAGATGAACGTAATTACGTCATCAATGTACTGGATACAGGCGCTGAGAATGATGGCGTAGACGAGCTAAGTATCTTTGGCTTCGATAGCCCTAATAGCGGTTCTGACACAAATGGAGATGCTTACGCGACTGACGATATCTTCTTGATGCGTGCAGCAGCCTTCCTTCCAAACGAAACAACAGATCGTCCGGGATATGTTGCCATCTTGCACGGAAATCTAGCCGAATACGGCGATGTTATTCAAAACAACGAAGATAGTGATGAAGTTCAACGTATCAACTATGACACCGGTTTGAATGGTCGCTTACTGGTTGAAGGCAGAGGCGGTAATGATGCCTTCTTCGTTGATGATACTACAGTGATTACCTCTATCGACGGCGGTGCTGGCGATGATCAATTCCAAATCGGCCAGATCTTCGGTGCGCAACGTGATACTGCTGACGGTAACTTGCTCGAGCAAGATGTATTCCCAGATTTAGTAGCAACTACAAGAGGCTGGTTGTCTGCAGGCGCAACAGCACCACTGGTAGCACAAGGTGGTAGCGGCAACGATGAGTTCCGCGTCTACTCTAACCAAGCAGAACTTCGTTTAGAGGGCGATGATGATAATGACCTATTTATCGTTCGCGCCTTTGCATTAGCTGCTACAGTCGACTTTGACTTCGATAATAGCGGTGTCATCGATAAAGCGGACCTTGAAGCCGGTGCTAAGATTCTTCAAGATCTTCAAGATGGCGTGATCACCTTTGCTCAATTGGACAATGGCGTCGCACTTGAAGCGGCATTACCAACCGATGGCGGTGGCAATCCAGTCTTCGACGTTAACGGTGATGGCGGTATTAACTTCCTTGATCTTCTACTTACTGAAGATCCAACTGATGATGTTATTGTTCTCGATGAAGAGGGCGTTGCTACACCTCAGATCGGATTAGGCTTCTCGGTGGCTCAAGCACCAGATATCAGAGCAGGAGGTGGTCAGGATGAGGTTCGATACAACATTAACGCGCCAGTTTCGGTAGAAGGTGGTGCAGGCTTCGATAAACTGGTCATCCTCGGCACTGAATTCCCAGATGACATAGCCATCACCAAAGATGGTATCTACGGTGCTGGCTTAAATGTTCGTTACTCCACCATTGAGGTAGTTGAAGTTGATGGTCTTGAAGGCGATGACGAGTTCTTCGTTCAATCCACAGCATTTGGTGTCGCTTACCGGGTAATCGGTGGTTTAGGCTCTGACACCATCAATGTTGGCGGCGATGTTGTCGAAGATATTGTTACCCGCGAGCTTGAAGGCGTTTCAGGTGCAGTTGATCATCTAGTATCTTCCGACGACCCTCTCTACAACGGTCTTGTGGTTGATGGCTTCGACTACAACGTATCTACCGCACTTGAAGGTCTAGTCGTCATTAATGAAGAGGCAGCAGGTGATACAAGCTCCGGTCAAAGCATCGTTAGGGAAGAGCTGCTAGAAGCGGATCAATTCAGTGACTTCTACACCGTAAGACTCTCAGAAGAACTTGCAGCAGGTGAGGTCGTTTATGTAACCGTATCTGCAGCGCGCTCTACTCAAGAAGAGAGAACAATCGACCCAGCCACTGGACAGCCTTACGATCTGAACCCAGATCCATTAGTAGATGCCCTTGGCGATAGCATCTGGCTATCTACTACCGATCCAGGCGCATTAATCACTGACGCTGACTTCCAACGCTCTGTGATGATTAATGGTGTGCTTACTCAGATTGATAACAGAGCGGTCGTACTAACCTTCGATCACACCAACTGGAACCTTGAACAGTCCGTTTATATGTTCGCACCAGACGACCAACGATCTGAAGGAGATCGCGTTGTAGTCATTCAACACTCTGTTATCTCTAACGTTGATATCTACGATGCGGCTGATGTCCGTAATGTCGAAGTTACAGTACTTGATAACGATACACCGGGGGTACTGATTACCGAGATAGATGAAAACGGCTTGGTAGACGGTCAAACAATCGTGGTTGAAGGCGATGCAACAACTCAACTCAACGATCAAATTCGACTACAACTAGCGATGCAACCAGCAGCTGGCAGTGAAGTGGTGGTTGATATTGTATTGAATGACTTCGCCGATAAAGCGATCAAATTCACCAATCCTGATGCTGATAGCCGCCTCGAGCTATTTACCGACCCTGTCTATGACGCAGTCAATGACCGCGTCGTTATCGGTCAGGCTACCTTTACCTTCGTTGATGGCGTGGTAGACCCTGATTGGAATGATGCTATTAACATTGGTATTGAGGCGCGCGACGATTACGTCAGAGAAGATCTCCAGCTTGCTGTTGTAGAGTTTGAACGTAACGATGACACAACAGATGCTGATTACATCTTCCCGAACTTACGTTCTGGACTGCAGCTTCTTGATGTTGAAGTTTACGATAACGAAACCTCAGGCGCTGTAGTGATCGAAAGTGGCGGATCTACTCAATTAATCCGCGATATTCCAGCAGGCAGCGGTGAAACCGATACTTATGAACTCCGTCTAACCCGTGCGCCCACAGGTGAAGTCCAAGTTGCTGTACTCACTGATGGTTTAGCCGATGTAATAGAGATCGACGGTGTAGCGATCACACCGGAAAATTATGCAGCCATTGGAGGATTGCAGGCTAATCAGATCTTTAATGGTCATATCATCTTCGGCGATGACGGTACTAATCTCACACTCACTAGGGGTACCGGCTCTGACTTTGGTAACTTTGCCGATGAAGGTTTCTACGGTGCTAGCTTCGATGCCCAAGAGCTGTTTAACGATATTGTTACCTTTGGCGATGATGGAACCAATCTAACACTATCAAGAGGTTCAGGTGACTTTGCCGCAGACGGTTTTGCCGCAGGACAAACCATTGCTATTGATGCCACAGGTGCAGGGGGCTTCTCAAACAACAACGGTAATTATGAAATCCTCTCTGTTAGTGCAACAACCATTACTCTCACGGCACTGGGGGGTTGGACAGAAGATGGAGTTTCTGTTGACGCTACTGCTATTAGTCACTTAATCCCTGTAGCTGGTCAGTCCATCAGAATAGGTGGCAGCGCCAATGATGGCGATTATGAAGTGCTCGCCGTATCTGAAGATGGTCAAACACTAACCTTAACTGCAACATTAGCCACACCTTGGGGCACTGATGGTGAATCGGTCGACCCAATTGTGCTTTCTGATCTCGCTGAAGCCTTTATCTACTCTGGAGAGGTTAGTTTTGGCGAAGAGACCAATCCTGACTTCTTCCCAGGCCAGTTCTTAGATAGAGGCCTGGAAGGCGAGCAAGCAGGCTGGTTATCTGAAGGCTTCCTCGAAGGCATGTGGGTTCGTATCAGTGATACCAATGGTGTCGAGGTCGACGTAGAAGCCAAAGTTCAGCTGATTCGTGGTGACAACGACGGTCAGGATAGCAAACTGCAACTGATCCACGTGACCATTGATGGTGTTGAATCTGACCTAGACGCAACTTGGCTAGGCGATGGCGTAGCTGATGATGTGACCGTTGTAAGAATCGCACCGCTAGCAACATTCACTGATGCAGATTACTACAATATGCAAACTGTCGAGTTGCAAGCGGACGATGATTACACCGTGCCTCCAACACGCGAAGGCGTGAAAATATTCCCAGTTTCAAACCATCTTCTATCTAAACTCAGAGGCCCATTGGCGGTTGAAGGTGGACCAACAGGCGCTGATCGCTCGTTGACCAATGGTATCAAACTACCGGGTGAAACAGACGACTTCTTGATCGCCATTGGCGCTCAGCCTCCAGAAAGTCAGCAGATCGATGTCTTGAATATATTTAATGACTCAAGCCAAGCTGATGGTAGTGGCATATTAACTGAAACAACCCTTCAAGGCTTCGGTATGGCTGAGGATCTCGATTTCGGTCCAGTCAGCGGCCCAACCTTCGGTGAAGGTTCGGGTGGTGGCAATATCGTCGTTCCAGGAGGTATTAGCTTCGGTAAAATCAATCTAGGATCTGAAGGCTTCGGTACTAACGATTCCGAAAGTAGCATCGAAGTATTCAATCTAATGCTCGGCGAAGGTAATGACCGTTTAGAAGTTACCGGTACGCTTAACCCAACAGCCTTTGTTTCTGCTGAAAACGCCTTTACCTCAGAACCTGATCTAATCAACGGCGGCGGCACGATTACCCTTGCGGGTTATGACTGGAAAGCACAAGGTTTCTTACCTGGGCAAGAAGTCACTATTGATGGTTATGTCGGTAGCTGGACCGTAGTTGAAGTGCTAGATGCCATTATTCAGGTTACTGATGGCAATGGTGGTACCGTTGACGTTCAGGATCCAAACGACAACTCAATCCTTGTTCTTGCAGGCGCTACACCAGTACCGCTATTCGATGGCACAAGTGACATTCGTCTGACTGCGGTTGATGCTTTGGTAATCGAATCGCTCGTGCTTGATGTTGCAGGCAATAATGAAGGTGGCGTTCTTACCCGTCAGGACGGCCAAAACTGGGAAGATAATGGTTTCCTAGAAGGCCATTTGATTTCACTAGGAGGCTTTGATTCAGCAGTTCAATACCGAGTATTAGATATAGATGGCTCCAGCATGACACTGCTCGGCGATGAGCTTGAAACAGAGGAAGGCCGTGAAGAGCTGATTTGGGTGCAAGGTCCGCACGGTAGTCTCACAACCCTTCATGGTGGCGGTAACCTATTCATCGAAACTATAGGTGACTACGACGCAACAACCGTTGATGGCGATAATATCTTAACTCGCCTCGATGGCCGAAGCTGGCAAGACGATGGTTATGCAATCGGCCAGCTAATTCAGGTAGGCAGTGAAGGTGAAACCCGTGAAGTTATCGGTTTTGCTGACGCAGATGAAAGCCTCAACCCCGGCGATCAATTCGCAACATGGGGTGCTGGTTCTGCAATGATTCTATCAGGCTCAGCGTTTGCTGGCGGTACTATCAGCAATATAAACCTCCATCTATCAATCGCTGAAACTACTGTAACCGAAGTCGAACAGGTCGAACTGATCGTTGATCGGCTAGTGCGCTCCGATGGTGGAGACTGGGAAGCAGATGGATTTGAAGCAGGTCAGGTTATTTACCTAGAAGGTATAGCAGGTGGCTTTACTATAGAGAGCGTCACAACAACTGAAATACATCTCCAAGGCGCTGCCATTCACGAATGTGCGCTTGAATCCACTACAGTGACTATTACTCGAACTGATATCACTACCGATATTGGTTCAGAGATTGGCGGCGATCACTTTATCGTCACAGGCGGTGCAGGACCAGATAGTCCTCTCGTGATCTACGGTGATACCAGCCAAGACGGTGTTTGGTATTCCGGTCACTCGTTCGATCGACTAGGCCAAGAGTTTGGTGACAAACCATTTGATATGTTCCCACACTTACCAGATGGTCAGAACGAGGATAATGAATGGGTATTCCCACTCGCTAATCCATACAACTTTGCTGGTCACGATATCATCGATGCTTCGCAGCTATTTGCCGGTGTTTCTGATCGGGATATGCCAACCGTTGGCTTTACTGCTTACGGTGGCGCAGGCAACGACCTGATTATAGGTAGCCAAGCAGGTGATCATCTAGCAGGCGGTTCGGGTAACGATACTATCTTGGGCCAGCGTGGTGTCGATCATATCTACGGCGACAGTGGTATTAACGTCAACATCTTCACTAGAGCACTGGATATCACAGCGAGCGATAACAATCCTGCGCCTTCTATCAATCCGAACCTTGGCTCAAGTGATCAAACCTTTGCGCCAGTTCGAATTCCATATCCTGTCAGTGACAACTTGATCGCAGGTCAGGATACATTGGAAGGTGATGGCCGTGTCGATGGCATAGATGCTGGAATTATTGATAGCCAGAACATCATATTTGGTGACCACGGTGAGGTTGTCCAGTTTGTTCACGATCCAAACGAGCCTGATCTTGATGCTATAGTTCCGCTTCCTGCAGGCGTCTTGCCACTATTGCAGAAAATCCAGACTACTGAACTCAATACAGTGCTAGAAATCAACGCACTATCACCGCAAAACGGCGCAGATGACATTATCTACGGTACATCCATTGCTGATGTGCTAATTGGTGGTTCTGGTCATGACATGATTGATGGTCGCGAGGGTGATGATCTGATCTTTGGCGACATGGTTAGTCTCACCCGTATGGCTGGTGATGATGGCGTAGTCGTCGATGGTGATCTTCTGGACGATATTCTTAATGCTCGCTTCCAGACTCTTGCGGGCACCTTGATTTACGCTCGTACTGACCGTGATCTTCCTGACGGCGTAGATCCTCTCTATGCCTACGGCGATGGTCCGGGTCAAACACCATTGAGCGGTGAATCATCTGGTCGCTTGTTAACTGATGGTTTACTTCGTGACTACCGTGATCCAAATGGTCCGCAGTGGTGGGCTGAATATGAGATCGATTACGCTGAATATCATAACTTTGCCATCGATTCAGGATTAGAAGGCGTCGGTAGCTTCGGTAATGATTACATCGCAGGTGGTGCAGGACATGACACCATTTTCGGTCAACTCGGCCACGACATAATCCAAGGTGATGGCTCTATCGATAGCGCTGTCGATGCAGAGGCCCATATAGGCGCAGCAAGAGAAAGAATGGGAGCGGAAGACCCAGTGGGTCCACTCACCGTTATCGCTAGTACAGAGCTTGCTAGTGACGGAGAAGATTATATCGAAGGTGGTGGCGGTAAAGACGTTATCTTCGGTGGCTTAGGTCAAGATGACCTTGTTGGTGGTTCTTCAACTCACTTTAGCCTAATTACTCCAGACCATCGCCCTGATAAAGGCGACATGATCTTCGGCGGAGCCGGCACGCAAATCGATAGAAACAACGGCTTTAATATCGATGAGAATGGCGATTTTACTGAACTTACCGATGGTACCACTAATGAAGGTCGCCATAGCCGCGATTCAGACACCATTGTTGGTGATAACGGCGACATCATAAGACTCGTCGGTACCGACGGAATTGATGTAAACACCCAAGGTGATGATTACTTAGAATATGCTTACGATCAGAACTTTGAAGGTAGCGAAGACCGTGGCGACGAACGTATTATCGTTCGTGGCGTCCGCTTACTGGATTACACACCGGGCGGTGCTGACTTCAAACCTGAACTATTCGAGCTAGAAGACCTAGGCGATCCTGCATACCGTGAAATGTTTGGTGATTCAGTTCATACCAGCATATTCGCCAAAGTGGATATTGGTGGTAATGATGAGATCCACGGTGGTACTGGTGATGACTTTATCTACCTAGGCGGTGGTAATGATATCGCCTTCGGTGATGCTGATGACGACGATATCATCGGTGGCTGGGGATTTGATTGGATCTCCGGTGGCACAGGTATCGACGGTATTCTTGGTGATGATGGTCGCATCTTTACCAGCCGTAATACCGCGACAGAAGGCAGAGAAGAAACCCTTTACGGTGTAGAACTGCTGCTAGACCGAGATCCTGATACGCGTACGAGTCAGGGCGACGTACTGAATGAGTTTATCTACACACCAGGACAGGTACAGACAGAGACCATCAATATTGAGTTCGAACTGAAAAAATCGGTCGATCTAACCCCATTCGATCTAGCTCCAGGTATTGATGATCCATTCTTCAACCCAATCTTTGCAGACGACATCATCTTCGGTGGTCTAGGCAAAGACTTTATCCATGGTGGTGCAGGTGATGATGCTATGAGTGGTGCTGAGGCGCTACCTGAGTCCTACGCGCCTGTGATCGATGATAACCTTGAAATCGATTATCTAATCCGAACTGATTTCAGTCGACCTTATAATCCTAATGACATCTTGTTGTTCGGTGATGACACAGACCCATGGAATGCACCTAAACCTGTACAAAGCAGATTGGGTGAATTCTATCTATACGATGAATACGATCCACGTCGTCTAATCTTGTTCAATCATGATGACAGCGTTTGGAAAGATGATGCTGTAAGCCCTGATGGTTTAAGACATTACTTCCTAAATGCAATGGATAACGAGGGTGCTACTGAAGCGGGTTACATTGAGTTCGCTCCAAATGGCACACCAATCGGTGATCTAGTAGATCGCGAAAGCGACGGTGATGATGTTCTATTCGGTGATCTAGGTAATGACTGGATAGTCGGCGGTACTGGCCGCGACCATATCTACGGTGGCTGGGGTAATGACCTCATGAACGCTGATGATGTAACCGGTGGTTCAGGCACAAGTTATGACCAAACCAATGGTCTAAATGATGCACCAGATACCCATATCGTTTACGAAGATCGTGTCTTTGGTGGCGCTGGTCTCGATATCCTTATCGGTAATACCGGTGGCGATCGCTTAATCGATTGGGTAGGTGAATATAACTCTTACATTGTTCCGTTCGCTCCATTTGGTATAGCTACCGTAAGTCGTCAAGTTCCTCCTCATTTATATGACTTCCTTTGGGCACAAGCGGCGAGTGATGGTGCAGATATCACCCGTACCGCAGATGTAGGTACGCAAAACTCCACCAGCAGATATAGTAACGTGGCGCACCTACAAGCCGAGCCTTACGGCGAAATGGGCATGATTACTCAGAAAGATCACGGTCTATGGCAAGATCAGACCGGCGGTCCAACTGATCCACAACCAGGTAACATCCCAGGCGGTCGTCGTGATGTACTTCGCAGCGCTGATTTCAATGATGGCTTAAATAGCCAGTCACAAGGCTTCTTCACTGATAGCGGTAGCTTCGAGGTGCAAGCGGGTCGATTAAGTGTTGCTGCGGATTCACTCGGTGGCGATGCGGCCAGTGTCTTCTATATCGACGATGCACTGCCTAGCTACTTTGAAATCACAGCAACTGTAAGTTCAGAGAAACCTACAGGTGGTTGGAAAGCTAATGCTTATCTGATTTTCGATTATCAAGGTCCAGAAGACTTCAAATTTGCCGGTATCAATGTCTCCAATGACAAATTCGAAATGGGTCGCCGTACAGCAGATGGCTGGATAGTTGATGTCCAATCTCCGGTACAAGTAAAACCTGATCGTAACTATAACTTACTCCTCGCAATCAACGGCACAACCGCAACCTTGGTTGTTAATGGCAGCGAGTACTTTACTCATACATTTGACCCTAGAGTCGATCCTGATGGCTTTGTTTATGGCTTGAATAGTGGTTTAGTCGGTGTAGGTTCTGATAATGCCCGTGGCACCTTCGATAATGTGGCAGTTCAGGTGCTACCACCAGAAATCACATTTGAAGTTACAGAAGGATTTAGCGCCGGTACTAATAACTTAACATTCGAACCAGTCGATGCAGCTAACTGGACTGTTATTAACGGCGCTTATACAGGAACTGCAGATACTAATGAGCACGTCATCAGCTTAGTTAATCTCGGACTCAGCAACGGTTTTGATGTTTCTTCTGTTCTAGAACTAGCAGCAACACTAAATACCGAAACTAATGGTGGCATCATCTTCGATTACTATGGCGAGAATGATTTCAAATTTGTCGCTCTGGATGTAGATAGCAATGCTCTGGTTGTAGGTCACCACACAGAAGCGAGTGGTTGGGTCGTCGATGATAGCTATGAAGTTTCTGGCGATCTGCAAGTTGGCGATGATTATGATATCGATCTCTCATTCAAAGGCCTTACAGTCACCGCAACGCTTAGCGAAGCTGGATCTGAATACGACATTGCACGAGTCGACTTTGCATTCAATGCCCAAGTATTAGACGGTCGCTTCGGTCTGTACAGTAAAAATGGCGAAACTACATTCGATGATGTGGTTGTACGCACTGATGACCCTGAGCTTGAACAGCCAGTTCAACCAGAACTGACTATCAGTGACGTCGAGCTAATAGAAGGAAACAGTGGCGCATCTGCTGCGATCCTAACGGTCAGCCTTTCTGAAGCGCTCACCGAAACAGTAACTGTCAATTACAGCACCGTAGATGGAACCGCGTCATTAGGTGATGGAGACTATCAAGCGACTTCTGGAACGCTAACCTTCTTGGCCGGTCAAACCAGTGCTGATATTACGGTTCAGGTTTATGGTGATACTAACGAAGAGAGTGATGAATACTTCACTGTAGAGCTATCCGACGCTTCTGGCGTTGTAATTGGTGATAGTTCAGGGGTGATTACCATTACAAACGATGATCAACCGGCAACTAGCACGCCTGAGCTATCAGTCAGTGATCTTTCAGTCAACGAAGGTAACAAAAAACATAAAAATATCAGCCTAACTGTTAACCTCTCATCTGCACCGACTGAATCAGTCAGCGTAAACTGGAGCACTGCAGACGGTACCGCAACACTTGCTGATAATGACTATCAAGCCGCATCAGGCACACTAACATTCGCTGCGGGTCAGACCAGCGCAACGATTAACTTACGAGTCTACAGTGACCGTTCAAGAGAGAGTGATGAAACCTTCACTGTTAACTTTAGTAATCCAAACGGAATCGTACTCACTGATAATCAGGCTGTGATAACCATATTGGATGATGACAATAGAATGGAAGCTAAACACAGCGCTCCAAATTCTATTGAAAACCCAACAGTGGTCACAGACGATCAGCTAGCGCCAATCGTTGAAGAAGCTATTAGCCGCTGGATAGACACCGGTGAACTCAGTGCAGAACAGCTTGAAACATTGCAAACCATCGATGTTCGTATCGAAGATCTAGAAGGTAACACGCTAGGTGAAGCTCAAGGGACTGACACCATTGTGATCGACATCAATGCAGCAGGCTTTGGCTGGTTTATCGATAGCACCCCAGAAGAGGACAGCGAATTTATCGTTAAAACATCTGAAAGCTCTTTACGTGCTATCGGAAACGATGAAGCAGCTCAATCAATGGATCTACTCAGTGTTATTTCTCATGAAATAGGCCATCTCCTTGGCTTCGATCATGATACAACTGAACATTCAGAATTGATGGCCGAGCATTTGAGTACCGGCATTCGTCTACTTCCTGATAGTCACGATGACTCCGAAGACTTCCATACAACCATTCTGGCAGCAGATGAGTTGCAAGGAACTGAGGTTGCACACCTTGCCTTGAGTGGTCATCAATTGCTCAACATGATGGTTCCTGAGGATGTTCCTGGTATCGAGCAGATCAAATCAGAAGGCACGGTAGCAGCTAGGGATATAGCTTTCACTAAAGGTAATACTCCAAGCGCAGGTGATCTAATTGGACAATCATTCACGCAGGATGATCACAATGATGATGAGCTAGAGCTTCCATATATTGATTTCAGTGATTCTGATAATGAAGGCTCAGATAATGTTTCTGAAACAGACAATGCAGATTCAGGTTTTGTATCAGAATGGTTATTCGATGATAGAGAATTACCGGAAGAGGTGGAACCTAGTCTTGGTAAACCGATGATTGGTTGGGGCAACTCACCTGTAGCGCCAAAATCCAGCAAAAAATAACCATTACATCCAGCATCACAAAAGCTATTTATCTAATTGTTTTTAAACAACTATTAGATAAATAGCTTTTGTTTTTTGAGAGCTTCAAGATCCACGTCTATACTTTTTCTACAGCTAAGAATTCTAAATAGAAGCGGCAAAAAAGATTGATATCCAGCGCTCTGTTTAGTTTGTGGGGGCTGATAATGTTTCATAAATCAGCTGTTGGCATTCAACTCCCTTAACCTCTACCAATGCGCTTAGTCCATGTTAGGAAGGTTATATTGTGGGAACCGACGAATACCAAATAGAGCAACCAGAGGATGGTAGCCGAGAAAATTCAGAAGCATCCGCTGTTTCTGACACCTTTCTAAACCCCAATTTTTGGGCCAAGCTCACGCAAACAACCTCGCGAGAAGCCTACGTATCGACATGGCTTGCACTGCAATGCCAGTTAATCGAAGAGGTACATGCTGGCGTTGTAGTTATGGGCGAGCCAGAAGAAGGGCCATATACCCCAATCGCTCATTGGCCAGAAGATAGTGAAGCTAGTTTTGATATGACAGTCGTGGCCGAGCTCGCTATGAGCGAAAGAAAAGGCTCAGTCAGATCAAGTAAATCATCTCATCATCACACATCGCTAGCTTACCCTTTACTGGTTGATGAACAGCTTTGCGGCGTGGTTGCTCTCGAAGTCAGCGAACGAAATCAAAGGCAACTAAGTCTAGTAATGCGCCAGCTCCAATGGGGCTGTGCATGGCTTGAAACGCTTGTTCGACAAACCACACTAACCTCTAAAACCCGTTTGGCTTTGGCCCTAGAACTTGTCGCTGTGAGTTTGGAATCCAAGCGCTTTCATGCCGCTGCGACCGCTTTTGTTACAGAACTGACCTCCTGTATGGATTGTGAATGGGTAGGTATTGGTTTTTTAAAAGGTCAGCACATTAAATTGAGTGCATTTTCTCATAGCGCGGAATTTGAAGAGAAAAATAACTTAATGCGTCTGATCGCCAGAGCTATGGATGAAGCACTCGATCAACAAGCGCTATTAGTCTATCCAGCGCCTTCTGATACGGCCCCACGGGCACTCAGATCTCATGAAGACCTCGCAAGGCAAGATAGTGTCGGTCATATCTGTACGATTCCGATGGGAAATGCGGGTGATCCGATTGGCGGACTAACATTGGCCAGAGCTAAAGGGCAGAGTTTCACAGAAGATGAGATCGATTTCTGTCGGTATGTTGCGCTGCTCGTTGGCCCTGTATTAGATGCACGTAGAAGAGATGATCGTTGGATCGGCAGTAAGATGTGGGATTCGCTGACTGATACATTGCTGCTTTTTGTGCGAGAAGGACATACCGGTTTAAAACTCGCCCTTATTTCTACAATTTTCCTAGCTGTGTTCCTGAGTATTGCCGACGGAACTTACCGGGTATCTGCCAATGCCAGTCTAGAGGGTTCTATTCAACGCGCGATCACCGCCAAATTTACTGGTTACATTTCTAAATCCGATATCAGAGCAGGCGATATCGTGAATAAAGGCGATCTTCTGTTTGCCATGGAAGATAAAGATCTCAAATTAGAACGCGTTAAATGGAACAATCAAAAACAACAGAGACAGCGTGAATATGTAGAAGCCCTCGCCAATGGCGATCGTGCGCAGATGCGGATCCTCCGTGCCCAGAAAGATCAGGCGGATAGCCAGATAGCACTGATTGATACCCAGCTAAATCGAACAGCGGTCACAGCCCCCTTTGATGGTGTCATCGTCAGTGGTGATCTGAGTCAGATGCTAGGCGCGCCTGTAGAGCGAGGACAAGTGTTATTCGAGTTGGCGCCACTGAATAGCTATCGGGTCATTTTAAAAGTGGATGAGAGGGAATACTCTCAAGTCAAAGAGGGACAGTTAGGCTCATTAAAACTAGCAAGCATGCCAAACCAGCTTTTGGATATGGTAATCGTCAAGAAAACACCTGTAGCGATTGCAGAGGATGGGCGTAACTATTTCCGAGTAGAAGCCTATATAGACGGAGGAATAGAAAGATTAAGACCCGGCATGGAGGGAGTCGGCAAAGTAAATATAGAGCAGCGTAAACTAATTTGGATATGGACCCATGAATTCACTGAATGGGTAAGGTTTACAGTTTGGTCTTGGTGGCCGTAGGCGGAGAAGACTATGGCTGACAATCTATACAGTTCAATGTGGTACCGCGTAGCAGAGCTTAAACCACATATTCGTAGCCACACTCAAATCAATCGACATGAGTACCGTGGTCAGATCTGGTACATCATTAAGGAGCCATCGTCTGGGCAATATCATCGTTTCACCCCAGCTGCCTATCACTTTATAGGGTTGATGGACGGGGAGCGCACTGTAGATCAGATTTGGCAGCTATTGGCCAAACAACTTGGAGATGACGCACCTACACAAGATGAAACGATGCAGTTTCTCAGTCAGCTTCATATAGCAAATGTTCTCCAGACTGATGTAATTCCAGACAGCGAAGAGTTATTTAACCGCCACCAACGTCATGAAAAGGTTAAATGGAAGCAAAGGCTCATGTCACCTTTAGCGCTTCGCTTTCCCTTATGGGACCCAGATAAATTCTTAGCCAAAACACTGTATTTAACCAAACCTTTGTTTGGCCTTGGTGGTTTATTAATCTGGCTAAGCGTAATTATCGCTGGTGCTGTTCAAGCAGGTATTCATTGGTCTGATCTAACAGAGAACGCTATCGACCAAGCCATTACTTATAACAATCTATTTTTACTTTGGCTGATCTACCCATTAGTTAAGGCCTTACACGAACTCGGGCATGCTTATGCGGCAAAGGTGTGGGGCGGTGAAGTCCATGAGATGGGCGTCATGTTGTTAGTTTTGATGCCCATACCTTACGTCGAGGCATCTTCCGCAACCGCATTCCCGGAAAGGCATAAGCGTGTTGTAGTCAGTGCTGCAGGCATAATGGTCGAGCTTTTTTTAGCATCTATCGCTATGTTTGTTTGGTTAAACGTTGAAGCCGGTATCGTTAGAGCCATTGCATTCAACGTCATGCTGATAGGCGGTGTATCAACCCTGTTCTTTAACGGCAATCCATTACTGCGATTTGATGGCTACTACATCATGTCGGACCTCATAGAGATGCCTAATCTGGCAACCCGCTCTAAAAAGTATCTGGCTTACTTAACTCAACGCTACTTGTTTTCCGTTACCGATCAGCACTCACCAGCAGAAAGCGGTGAAAGAGGGTGGTTAATCTTCTACGGGATCGCTTCGTTCGCTTATCGCATGTTTATCATGTTCGTCATCATCTTATTTATAGCGGGCGAACTATTCTTTATCGGGGTGTTATTGGCTATCTGGGCGATAACTACCCAGTTGGTTCTGCCTTTATTCAAGGTGCTGGATTTCCTATTTACCCATTCGCGTCTTAAGTACAAACGATCCAAAGCTATTACTTATTCAGCTGTCGGGCTAGCCAGTTTGTTTATCATGCTATTTGTCATTCCAGCTCCATCTAAAACCCTTGCAGAGGGTGTTATTTGGCTACCGGAAAAGTCTCATGTCCGTATGCAAGTGGATGGTTTTGTTGAAGAGCTTTTGGTTCAGCAAAATACGATAGTCCAAGAAGGTCAGCCCTTAATTCAATCTCACGATCCCTTTCTTGAAGCTCAATCGGCGCTTCTTAAAGCACAAAGAAGGGAATTAGAAGCACGTTTAGTGCAGTTACAGTTCGCCAATCGCTCCCAAGCGCTAGTCATTAGGAAAGAGATAGAAAGCCTTGAGGCTGAGCAAACCAGAATTGAAGAACAACTTCAGTCCCTCACCGTCTTCAGTGGTGCTACAGGTTTGTTTATTGTTCCTTCAGCGATCGACTTACCCGGACGATTTATGAACCGTGGCGATATTATTGGCTACGTACTCGAACCTACTACCACACGCATTCGAACCGTTGTCAGCCAAAATCAAATCGGATTAGTAAGGAATAGAACTGAAAAAGTAGATGCTTGGATAGAGAGTGCAGACAAATTTCCGCAAGAAGCACAGATAGAGAGAGAGGTGCCAGGAGGGATTTTCAAATTACCTTCGGCAGCATTAGGCAGTACTGGAGGAGGTAAGTTTCCTGTCGATCTCAGTGACCCTGATGGTTTAACGACACTGGAACGGTTCTTCCAATTTGATCTGCTTCTCCCAAATATTGAAGAGATAGGGAATATAGGAGGTCGTGTAAATGTGCGATTTGATCACGGTTACGAGCCATTGGCATTTCAATGGTATAGACAACTCAAACAGCTGCTGTTGAGTCGTTTTGAAATCTAGCGCCTCACTGCGCCCCGGTGTAATTCTGGGGCATTACCCACAAAAGTCATCCTGCCAAAACAGCAGGCTAGACCGCATTGCTTCGCAAATAGAAGGGAGCTTGCGCCAGCTTGTTCCTGAGTTAAAAGAAAAGCGCTTCGATAGTTTTATCACGCAAGTAAACTGTCATTCAGAGCCATTAACGGCAATGAACGATGATCAGTTGGCCACAGTATGTAGAGAGCTAAAGGAATCTCTCAGCGTAGGCGGCCTGACTGATGACTCAACTGCTCACTGCTTTGCTCTTATTCGTGAGGTTGCTGAAAGAACCTTAGGGCTTCGGCATTTTAATACTCAAATCATGGGTGGCTGGGCCATGATCAAAGGCAAGATAGCCGAAATGCAGACCGGTGAAGGTAAAACATTAACAGCAACACTGCCTGCGTGCACAGCGGCCCTGAGTGGAATTCCTGTTCATATCATTACCGTTAATGATTATTTAGCACAAAGGGACTCAGAGTGGATGGGGCCAATCTATAAAGCACTAGGCCTCAGCGTTGGCTTGATTAGTGAAGGGATGACACCTGAACAACGCCGCAGTGCATATGAATGCGATGTCACTTACTGCACGAATAAACAGCTTGTATTCGATTACCTAAAAGATCGAATCGTTATGGGCCATAACAGTGGCCGCCTCCGATATGAATTGGATGATCTCTGCAATGATGGTAAGCAGCAGGGCAATGTTCTGCTAAGGGGATTATGTTTCGCCATCGTAGACGAAGCAGATTCCGTCTTAGTCGATGAAGCCAAAACACCTCTAATTATTTCTAAACAAACCGATAATCACAAAGAGTCACAGATCTACGAACAAGCATTGGAGATGGCTGCAGAACTAGAGCCTACAGAAGACTTTAAACTCATAGATCAAGAACGAGCCATTGAGCTTACCAAGAACGGAAAAGCCAAACTTGATAGCTTTGGCGATACCTTAGGTGGCTTATGGCGAGGTAAAAAAAGGCGCGAGAATTTAATTAGGCAAGCGCTAAGCGCACTAAATTACTTTATCAAAGACACTCACTATCTGGTAAAAGACGGCAAAGTTCTGATTATTGATGAATATACAGGCCGTGTTATGCCTGACCGTTCATGGGAACAAGGTCTTCATCAACTGATTGAAGCTAAAGAAGGCTGCCCCATAACCTCTCAGCCCGAGACATTGGCACGTATAAGCTACCAACGTTTTTTTAGACGCTACCTGCACTTAGCTGGCATGACCGGCACTGCAAAAGAGATCACCGGAGAGTTATGGGCTGTGTACGGCTTGGGCACTATGGTAATTCCATCAAATAAACCACAGATCAGAAAGAACATGGGCTGGCGAGTGTACGTAAATAATGATCTTAAAAACAACGCCATATTAACTCGAATTTATCAGATGAGAACTGAAGGTCGGCCAGTATTGGTTGGTACACGGTCTGTAGCAGCATCTGAAAATCTTAGCCAATTATTACAAGAGCTCGATATACCGCACAAAGTTCTGAATGCACGGCAGGACCTAAATGAAGCAGAAATCATCGCCCAAGCTGGCATGAAAGGTCGTGTAACCGTTGCAACTAATATGGCTGGACGTGGTACAGATATCCATTTAGAAGAAGGCGTGATCGCTTTAGGCGGCCTGCATGTCATTGCGACAGAGCAACATGAAGCCAGCCGAATTGATCGTCAGTTATTCGGCCGTTCTGCTAGGCAAGGAGATCCTGGAAGCTACGAATATATCCTTTCATTAGAAGATGAAATTGTGACTAAATTCAGCCCTAAATGGATCTGGAATCTACAATCACATACAGCATCCCCTAAAAGCCACTTTAGAAAAATTAGCGTCTTAATTTCACAAAAGATCGCTGAGTATAAACACGCACAAGTTAGAAAAGAGCTTCTTCGAATCGATGAACATTTAGGGAATATGTTGTCATATTCCGGCCAACAGGAATGAGGAAATTTTATGAAAAGCCTCTTGCTTCACTTGGGAATAATCATGGCTATAAACCAAATACCGAGTTCATATGCAGATGATAAATTGGAAGGATTCGATTGCCTCATTAAGCCTCATTCATTAGCAGATGTGAGTACTAGGGAGCAGGGCGTAGTTGAAGCGCTATTAGTAGATCGGGGCGATCTAATCACTATGGGTCAAGAAATAGCCAAGCTAGACGCAGATATTGAGGAAGTAACGGTTAAATTAGCAAAAGCTAGAGCAAGCATTACTGCTGAGGTATCTGAAAGGAGAGCAGATCTCAACTTCGCTAGTAGGGAGCTTTCAAGAATCAAAGAGCTACATAAAAAGAGAGCAATTTCAGCACAACTATTAGATGAAGCTCGCACTAATTATTCAAAAGCTAACTTACAGCTTAAACAGGCAATAAACAGACAAGCCGTAGCAAAGATAGAACAGGAAAGGGCTCAAAAATTTTATGATAGAAGAATTATTAGAAGTCCATTAAATGGAATCGTCGTAGATAGAAAAATCTCATTAGGAGAATCCGTAGATAATCGTCCTATTCTACAGGTTGCTGAAGTTGATCCTCTGAATGTTGAACTGATCGTCCCAGTCGACTTTTACGGGAAAATCACTGTAGGAATGGAAGCAACGGTTCTTCCAGAATATCCCGGAGCAAAAGATCACCCTGCAAAAGTCGCCGTAGTTGATAAGATTGTTGACCCTGCCAGCGATACTTTTGGTGTTCGATTAGAATTATCAAACCCAGGACTGACTATTCCAAGTGGTGTTAGATGCAACATCACATTCAATCCAAATGAACCTGAGGCTATCTCCGCTGTTGATACATCTGAATAGAGCTGTTCAAGCAGGATTTTAAGAATATTTGTAAGAGGATATAAGCACAAAGAATAACCAATATTTAAAGGCAAATAACCTGACTAAAGCCTATCTTCAGCTATAGTTATCGAGGGCCATAAAACAATAATTACAAGATGTTCCCTACGGCATAAAAACGGACGTTTCTAACGTTAAAACACACAGCTGCCGTTTGTGATGATTATTAATGGCCCGTTGCCATTCACATATCAATATCACGGAGGGAATGTCGTGAGTAAGCAATTGTTGTTTTATACAAATGCAGTGCCTGTCTCCAGTACCAAACACCGCGATTGGTCAGTCAAAATCGGTAAAAATTACGAATACGCTAAACTGACCAACTCAGTTCCGCTAATGGCTGTAGAATTTCCAAATGCAGCACAGGAATACCCTATAGTATTTGCTCAAGCTGGCTCAGATGTTCTCCCTGTAGCCATATTGGGCGTATCTGATGAACGAAATATGTTTGTTGATGATGAGGGTAACTGGAAAGCTAAGTATATCCCGGCTTTCGTACGTCGTTATCCGTTCGTATTTTCAACCACAGACGACGGCGGAACGTTGATGCTATGTATTGATGAAAGCTTTAGTGGCTTTAATCAAGAAGGAGTTGGGGAACGATTATTCGATGCTGAAGGGCAAAGAACACAATACTTAAACGGAGTTCTTTCCTTTGTCGAAGAATACCAAGCACACTTTAAGCGTACTCAAGGCTTTGCAAATAAACTTAAAGAGTTAGATCTATTTGAACCGATGCAGGCCAAAGTGGCTTTGGATACAGGCCAACAAATGTCTTTAACAGGCTTTTTAGGTATTAACCGTGCAAAATTAAACGCACTACCTGGCGATACCCTATCTGAGTTGGCGCAAAGTGGAGAGCTAGAGATGATATACATCCATCTCCAGTCTATGAAAAACTTCTCATTGATGATTGATCTTGCCAAGAGTTCAAACAGTGAAGAGCTACAAACTCCCGTGCCACCGTTAGATGCAAATGAACCCAATGAAGGGGAAGCGTTAAATTAAATAAACTTAATCGTTAAATGCTCGGGTAAATAGATGTTCTTCAGAACCAGGGGCGGGGATATAAAGCGCTGCAGGACGGCCTTTCCCGCCTTCAGGTTTACCTTCTCCTACCTCTTTTAATAGTTCCGCATTCGCCATACGACGCCTAAAGGATTTCTTCTCTAATTTCTTATCCATCAGAATCTCGAAGGCCTGCTGTAATTGCGTCAGAGAAAAGGGTGCTCTGATAATATGAATGGGCAGTACAGTATAGGCAGTCTTATTCTTCAGTCTTTCTCTCGCTGTATTGATTAAATCATGGTGATCAAAAGCAAGGTCATGGGTTCTTTCGTACCAATCCTCTGGTCGCTCATCTTCACCACGGCTTTTGATGTTTCAGATTAGTTTTGATACTGCAGCTTCTGGGATTTCAAGGACTTAGAGATGAGTTGAAAATTAAGCTGATTCAGATGTTCTACGCAGCGCTTAATGAAAAAGGTCGTGCGGGTTTCGTTATGGCTAACTCTGCTAGTGATGCTCGCGCTTCGGAGCAGGAGATTCGCCAAAAGCTGATTGAATCCAAAGCAGTTGATGTGATGATCGCTGTATCCAGTAATTTCTTCTATACCGTAACCCTTCCATGTTCTCTCTGGTTCTTTGATAAAGCTAAGAAAGGTACAGATCGGGAAGATAAAGTTCTGTTTGTCGATGCCCGTCATATCTTCCGTCAAGTGACCAGAGCAGTACGTGATTACACCAGCGAACAGCTTAATTTTATTGCCAATATTGTCCGCATTTATCGCGGCGAAGGCATCGACAACATCTATTTGAACCAACATCCTGAAGAAGCTAATAATGGTGAATGGGCTGTCGATAAACATTTCCCAGATGGCCAGTACCAGGATATTGCAGGGTTATGTAAGGTTGCGACGATTGAAGAGATCAAAGCACAAGGCTGGTCTCTAAACCCAGGGCGGTATGTTGGTGTTGCAGCAGGTGAAGAAGAGCATGATGAAGATTTCGTAGCTAAAATCCTGGCTCTTCAAGAAGAACTGGAAACTCTGAATTTAGAATCTCATAAACTTGAACGTGAGATCACTTTGAATCTTTCTAAGGTAATGGGTTCTTAACGATGAATCCGCTGTGGAAACAATGCCAACTCGGTGATGTAGTTGAGTTTAAACGTGGTTACGACTTACCTAAGAAAAAAAGAGTAGAAGGCGAATATGAAATCATATCTTCTTCAGGTGCTTCTGGAACTCATAATGAGTTTAAAGTGGAGGGACCTGGAGTTGTAACTGGACGATATGGAACACTCGGTGAAGTTTTCTACATTAAGGATAATTTTTGGCCTTTAAATACTGCTCTTTATATAAAAGATTTTAAAGGTAACAGGCCAAGATTTATTAGCTATTTCCTTTCGACACTAAATCTTGCATCCCTAAATGCTGCAGGGGCTGTGCCTGGACTCAACCGAAATCATCTACATATGATGGACATTCACTTTCCATTTGATATCTCGGTACAAAAGGGCATTGAAGACGTCATACAGTCGTATGATGTCTTAATCGAAAACAATAATCGCCGTATCGCCATTCTGGAAGAGATGGCCCAATCCCTCTACCGCGAGTGGTTTGTTAAATTTCGTTTTCCAGGGTATAAGCAATGCCAGATGGTTGATTCTTCGCTTGGGATGATTCCTGAGGGGTGGGAAGTTAAAAAGATACTAGATTTTGGTCAAGTCGTTACGGGAAAAACACCCAGTAAAAAGAAACCTGAATACTATAGTTCTAAGGATGTTCCTTTCCTAAAAACTCCAGATATGCACGGTTCTATTTTTGCCAATGATATTGAAGATGGACTTTCAATTGTTGGCGCTGACTCCCAGATAGGGAAATATATACCCAAAGGTTCTGTGTGTGTAGCGTGCATAGGAGCTAAAGCAGGGGTTGCAGTCCTCACTTCTTGTACGGTCCAGACCAATCAGCAGATTAATTCTGTCTTGTTTAATGATAAATATAACAGAGAGTACTTTTACCTTTTTGCAGCAGGTATAGAGCCGCTAATTAAGCAGCTTGGTTCCTCAGGTGCGACAATGACAAATGTTAGCAAAGGTAAATTTGAAAATATCGAATTAATAATGCCTAAAAAGGAAATTCTTGAAGCGTTTCACTCTATTACCGCTCCGATATTTGACCAAACCCTCAATCTGCAAAAACGTAACTCAAACTTAAAAACACAGCGTGACCTTATTCTTCCAAAGCTAACCAGTGGTCAGATAGACTTGGGCTAGGCTGAGGTATTGTAGAGAAAGGAATAATATACACATGGATAAAACGAAAATAGCGATATTCGTTGACGTGGAGAACCTCACCCAATGGGTAAAAGAGGATGGACTTGAGAAGCTTGTAAATGATCTAAGTGAGAAAGGCCGCATCGTTACCCGTAAGGCCTACGGTGTCTGGAGTAGCCCGCATATACAGAAATTACAGGCTCCTCTAAATCGTTTGGGATTTGATCTGGTTCATAGCTTCCATCCTGTAAGCGGTAAAAACTCTGCGGATATCCAGCTCACTATGGATGTGCTGGAAAACGCTATCCGTGTAACTGACATTGAGCAAATTGTGCTGGCAACAGGTGATTCTGATTTCTCACCGCTTTTCCGTCGGTTACGGGAGATGGGTAAAGAAGTGCTTGGGGTCGGACCTCGCTCCCCTTTAAGTGAAAGCGTAAAGTCCTCCTGTACTCGTTATATCTATACAGATATCGCAGAGGAGCAGGACGCGCAGTCCGAGCTCAGTGAAGTAAGAGCGCTGGTTGAAGAGCTCCTAGAAGCAAATGCTGAACCTATGCCTTTAAGTGCCATCAAAAATACGCTGATGACACGCGACAACGCTTTTGATGAACGTAGCTGGGGATACACCAACTTCTCAGCGTTTATGCGTGACATCCCAAATATCGATATCTATCAGGCAGAGAATAAAACTCACTGGATGGCACTGTTTAATCCTGTGAGAAGTGCTGAGGCTTCTTCTGATGAGCCTGAAGAAGTGACCGAGCAATACCGTAAGTTCCTGCGGAAGATGAACTGGCCATTTGCTTCACATAACCTGATCGTGAACCTTCATAGCGCTTTATTTGGCACAGATCCTATCGAGGTGTCTGACCTCAAAGAAAACCTAGTTCAGTATGTCTCTTCAGAAAAAGGGCAAAAGCTTATTCGGGGCGCAACATCTAGTGATATTAAAAAAGGCCTTAGGACACTACAAAAAGCACAGCTATTTGAAGTAACAGAAGACCAGCAAGGTAACAAATACTGGCAATATAAAGGCTCATCGAATTATATAAATGAGATAAACAATGCCGCTATTGCGCGAGTACAGTCAGCATGTGACAAAGAGGAGGTGGTTTTTAACCAAAAACGATTAGAACCACTCCTTTACCCAACAACATGCAAAGAAAAAATGTTGTAGGGATGTGTTAGGGAATACGGATAGATGACATACACAGAAGACGGACTTATAGAACAACCTGCAATCAACCTTTTCAGTCAGCTAAATTGGGAAACGGTTACCTGTTGGGAGGAAGCCTTCGGGGAGCAGGGCGTAGCCGAAGAGCATCCCCTGGGAAGAGAAACCCGTAATGATGTTATTCTATACAGCCGTCTTCGCAGTGCACTAACTAGCCTTAATCCAACCATCCCTGCACGTATCCTTCAGGAAGCGATTGATGAAATGGCGCGTGATCGAAGCGCTATGAGCCCAATAGCTGCAAATGAAGAGGTCTACGCACTGCTGAAAGATGGCTATGACTATATCAGCAATGCAGAAGATGAAGAGGACTGTACGGTTCGATTTGTCGATTGGTCAGAACCTTCGAATAATGACTTTCTTCTTTGCAGCCAGATGACGATCAGCGGTGAAATTGAGAACCGCCGTCCTGATCTATTAGGTTTTGTTAATGGTCTGCCACTCCTGTTTATTGAGCTTAAAGCCAGCCATAAAGAACTAATAAATGGCTACAAAGACAATCTCAAAGATTACCGCAACACCATTCCGCAACTCTTTGTATTTAATCAGATAATCATCATTTCTAACGGCATTCAATCCCGTGTAGGCACGATTTCTAGCCAGTGGGAACACTTTGCTGAGTGGAAGAAGATCGAGTCTGAGTCTGAGCCACGCAAGGTCAGTTTAGAGGTGGTGATTCGCGGTGTTTGTGAGCAGAACCGTCTGCTGGATATTGTCGAAAACTACATTCTTTATGTTCGCTCTAAAGAGACGATCAAGATAGTAGCTAAGTATCACCAGTACCTTGGTGTTAACCAGGCATTGCTGGGGCTGAATTCAGTAGAGCAGAAATCCAGTGACAGCACATTAGCCAAAGGGCAGTTAGGTGTTTTCTGGCATACCCAAGGTAGTGGCAAGAGCTTTTCAATGGTGTTCTTTACCAGAAAGGCGTTTCGTCGTTATACAGGTAACTGGACGTTCGTACTAATCACTGATCGTACTGATCTTGATGACCAGATCTATAAAACGTTTAACTCAGCAGGATTGATCACTGAAGATTGCCAGGCAGACTCTGGTGCTGAATTGAAACAGTTATTGGCTGAAGATCACCGCTTTGTCTTTACGCTGATTCAGAAATTCAAAGGTGATGAGAAGGGTGATTATCCTGTTCTTTCTGAACGGGATGACATCATTGTGATTACCGATGAGGCACACCGCAGTCAATATGATTCTCTGGCGATGAATATGCGTAAAGCGATGCCTAATGCATCGTTTATGGCATTTACGGGGACGCCATTACTCTCTGGTGAGGAGAAAACCAGAGAAGTATTTGGTGATTATGTATCTACTTATAACTTCTCTGATGCGGTTGATGATGGAGCAACACTGCCTCTGTATTACGAAAACCGTGTTCCTGAAATGACGATGCTTGCTGATAACATCGGCGAGCAGATCGCAGAGATTCTTGATGATGCTGATCTCACTGATGAACAGGAAACACGTCTAGAGACCGAGTTTGCAAAGCAATACCACATCATCACCCGTGAGGATCGCCTCGAAGAGATCGCGGAAGATCTGGTTAACCACTATATAAACCGTGAGCCATTCAAAGATGGTCGCTTAGGTAAAGCAATGGTGGTTTCAATTGATAAAGCCACCGCAATTCGTATGTACGATCAGGTACAGAAAGCATGGAAGAAGAAGCTTTCCAGCCTTGAGCTTCAGGCAAAGCACCTGACGGGCTCACGCTTAAACCGAATTGAATACCAGATAGAACATATGCGGACTGCGGATATGGCTGTTGTCGTTTCTGGCGGTCAGAATGATGATGAGAAGCTTGCTAAACGTGGTATTGATTACAAAACTCATCGAGAGCGCTTCGTCAAAGAGAAGCTGGACGAGAAGTTTAAAGATCCAGATGACGAACTAAGAATCGTATTCGTCTGTGCCATGTGGCTGACGGGTTTTGATGCGCCATCTGTATCGACACTGTATATCGATAAACCGCTGAAGAGCCACACTCTGATGCAGACGATTGCACGGGCTAACCGTGTATATCCAGGTAAACCCGCAGGACAAATAGTCGATTACATCAATATATTCGGTGCCCTACAGCATGCGCTGGGGCTCTATGGTGGCGGCGTAGCTGAAGAGCAGGGGACTTACACCGTTGATACCCCTGCCAGAGATAAAACAGAGCTTCTGAGCGCTCTCAGAGCCGCAATCACTGATCTGATGATCTATCTAAAGAAATGCGATGTTGATCTTCAGGCCATTCTTGATGCCCCTGCAACAGATTTCACGAAGTTAACTCTACTGGATGAAGCGAGTGAAATACTGCTAAATCCTGAATACAAAGAAGAGTTTGTTTCTTATCTGAGACAAATCAACCGCATATTTAAAGCAATCCTGCCTGATGATAGTGCTACCCATTTCACTCCACATCGCATTGCTATCAACGTGATATATAAGCAGATGCGCGAGAAATCAGGCCTGAGCATCGATGATGAAGATGTACTTGATGTTGTAAGGAATCAGGTTAACGAACTACTGGACGAATCTATTGAAACCATCAATATAAACAGCAATTTACCCGAGCCTATTAATATTGCAGGTATCGACTTTGATGCGTTAGCGGAGATGGTTTCTCGTATTACCAGCCCGAAACAGTCTGATGCAGAACGCCTGAAAAACATCATTGAACGTAAGCTTCAACCAATGATTATGCGTAACCGTACACGACAGGATTTGCAGCAGAAGTTCCTGGATATGATTGAAGAGTACAATCTTGGCGCTTACAACGCTGAGGAGCTGTTCAGACGTCTTGAAGCGTTTATCCGAGAGCTTAACGAAGAAGACAAACGCACGGTTAAAGAAGGCCTTACAGAAGAAGAGTTGGCTGTCTTTGATTTGCTGCTTGAAGACGTGACGTTATCTGATAAGGAACGCACACAAGTTAAAGGCATCGCTAAGGCTTTGATCGAGAAAATGCAGGACGCACTGGTAATCGATTGGAGAAAGAAACAGCGCACAAAGGCTAAGATTAAAAATCTGATAGAGGAAGTCCTAGATGAGCTCCCAGAAGCTTACGATGATGACCTATGGCCAAAAGCGTGTTCAGAAGTCTTTATGCACGTTTATGAGAAATACCCAGGCCAGGGGCAAAGCGTTTACGCCCATTAATCCCAAATAAGTCAAAAGAACAGCGTGCGCTACGTTGTTCTTTTCGATACTTTACCTGTGAAAAATTATTTTACGAAGCTCTCCGCACGAAGGGTAATAAGCCCAAAATCAAAAAGTATCAGCATTAATTTGAAACTAGGTATTTCCAGATAACTGCTCGACAGCCGCAAAGGCATGTACCAGTAAAGCTAGGAAGTTTCAGGTGTGGTTGATATCGAGTATCAGTATCAACCTTAAACATCACTTTGCCAATAAGCATCATGCTCAGGGTTTAACTGGCAAGATCGGTTGTCATCATCATGCTGATCCATTATTTGTCTCCTTGCTTTGCCACAGCACGTGTTGCACGAGAAGGAAAACTTTTAGGTTTCACTTTTCCTCCAAATTTCTTTGCTTCTGCTCTTTGAATTCTTGAAGCAGCTTTCTGGGTCATCTTTGTAGTAGACATAAATTCTAACTCCGCATATAAGGTTATATGTTCAATACGTATCTACACAAAGAAGGCGATAGACCTAGTTACATATATAAACATCCTATTTAACATAATATATATTATGCGAAGTATGATATTGTGAGTTACCAATAGCTATAATCTATGCAAGTGCTCGCTTTTCCATAAATTAAAGCTACTCTTAACGCCTCATAGCTGATAAAAATATGACGTCAGTAAACACCAACAAAATTAGATTTAACACCTACTTTTGCAGCAATAAATACCTAGATCTTAACTAGAAAAAAATATGCTCAATTGGAGACTAAATTTAAAGCACGAAAGCAAAATCGGATAAAAAAGCTATGAATGAGTAATGGGTACTTCAGCTGATTGATAGCTACACAATAGCGCTGGATGAAGGTTTATGAGCTCGCCTGTCACATCAGACTCGACGATTAAGACAGATGGCTCTGGCGCCATACAGTGCATTTTAGCCAGAACCTCATAAGGCTGGTACTTATGGAGCTTACAGCTATTGGATTCGTATAGATCAGCGTCAAGCATTACGCTATCGCCTACAGAAATTTCATTCCAAAGAAACTCGGTTTCTAGGTGCAACTCTGTAAAGTCCAGTACACTCATATCGGCAACCTCGTTTAAGAGAGTTACCTTAAGCTTGGACGATGTTGTGACGAATTGCGAGGTGAACTAGCTCAGAATTGTTGCTAATTTTTAATTTTCTAAAGATGTTTGTACGGTGAGCATGAATGGTTTTAGGGCTCAAAAACATCTCTTCAGCGACTATAGCAACCGTCCGGCCTTCTGCCAGCAGCGAGAATATCTGCAATTCACGCTTTGTAAGACTGCCTAAAGATGATTCGCCAGAAGAGTCTCCATTGATTCGTGAGCGTATCTCTTCGGTAATGTACTCCTCACCTTTATGAATCGCCTTTACGGCCTCTAAAAGCTCATCAGGAGCGCACCTTTTGGTTAAGAAGCCTTTAGCTCCAGCATTTACAACGTGAGCTGGAAATGGATCCGTCTCCATTGCTGTTAATACCAGCACTTTTGCTTTTGGGTCTTTTGAAATAATTCGTCGAATCGCTTCAAGGCCGCCATTCAGATTATTAGAAGCAGTCTCTTCAGGATTTGAATCTGCAGGCATATTCAGATCCATAATCACGACATCAGGCTCATATTGCGAGTACATCTCACAAGCCGATTGACCGTTATCTGCCTCCCCTACAATCTCAATGCTTTCATCAGATATCAGCAGGCGTTGAAATCCAGCCCTAACTAAAGGGTGATCATCAACAAGCAAAATCTTAATTGGGGTCGACATATTCGCTTCCTAATAACCAGGTTGCCCATAGATATTTAAGCTCAAGTTTACGGCCTAATTATCTGATTTATATAAATTTATTATTCTAAATATCACTTGAAGGCGCGATAGCATCGGCACCTTTGTATACATCAAAGCTCTCAACATCCATGGCCCCAGCATTCGAAATTTCTTCAACTGGAATGTGCGCAGGCAAAGCAACCAACTCATCACTATAACCAACAAGCTGGACACCTTCTTTCTTACAATGCCTAAGCACCTTCTCCAGCGCCTTAACAACCGCCACCTGCCTACCATTAAGCTGTTCGCGGGCTATCCTTGGATCTTTGGGCTTACTTGTTACCTGCTTAATAGCATAGCCATCATCATCAAGAAGCTGAATTGTTACATTCTTTAGCTTTTCTTTAAGAAGAAGAACCTTAGCCTGTTTGAAGTCCTGCTCACTATTACAGCACACAGCATCATCAAGGCCACATTGATGTAAGGCATCAACAATCTCTTGATCTTGTGCTGATTCTCTTAAAACTATATCCATTTCAGATAGTTACCTATAAATAGATAGAAATTAGTTTACCTGTAGCAAGCATTATTTTATTAAAGATATGCTCAGCAAGCTATGAATCAATTTTGCACAAAGCTTAATGAAGATTAACATCGTTAATAATATATAGCATCACTACTTTAGGATTCTAATTAGGCGATAACATTTGCTTTAATTTTATCACCTCTAGCTGCAGCTCAGCCTTCTCTCCCGTAAGAATATCAATTGCCCTATTGAGTCTCTTATTCTCCTCTTGCAGGGTGCGATTCTCCACTTGAACCTCAATATATTGATCGATATTAGAGCTGCCTTCAGACATTATCTCTGCCTGCCTCAACTCTCTTGTAAGACGAGATATCTCTGAGTGGCTCTCGATAAGCTTTGTTTCGCACTCTGCGATTTTTAGAAGGCCATCACCCTTCTCATTTGAGAGTCTTTCATTATCTTGCAGCAATCGAAGACATTGCGCCCTCAGCTCCTTTAACTCTCCATGGTCAGCAGAAGATGCTCTAGACAGCTTTCTAGCTCTGTCAGCAAACTCGCTTTCCATGGCGCTTCTTTGTGAATCGAGCTCCTTATTAGCATAAGCAAGCGCTTGTAGCCAAAGCTTGTTAGCAGTATTGGCAACCGGCTCTGGAATGTCTGGGTTTCGCTCAGCCTCATCAAGACGCAGCCCAAGCTCAGACCACCAAACATTTAACGCTTTGTTTATCGTCGTAATTGAGCCTGTTCCAATTCGATCTCTAATGTTCTGCTGTGTGGGCTTTATGCCTTCACGCAACAGCTTATCGGCAGTTTCTTTTACCAAATTCTGTGTATTCTGTTTCATACAATATTAAATATGTATCAAATGATACATATTATTATATACGCGCGCCGCTTTGTTTCAATTTTTATATTGCCGGAATGTCTAGATGAGCTACGCTAAAAGTAACCCTAACTGCATGATAAGGAAGTACTATGAAGGCAAAAATAGCAATCAACGGTTACGGCAGAATAGGCAGAAATATCCTCAGAGCCTTTTATGAATCCCACTTGAGCGACAATTTACAGATAGTTGCCATCAACGACCTTTGTGACCCTCAGGTAAATGCACACCTAACGCAATACGACAGTATTCACGGTCAATTCAGACATGAAGTTATTGCTGAGAACGACGCTTTAATCGTTAATGGCGACGTCATAAAAGTGTTTCGTGAAAAAGACACCAGCGCCCTACCCTGGGCTGATCTAGATATAGATATTGTGTTTGAATGTACCGGATTATTTACGGATAGAGCTTCAGCATCTAAACACATAGAGGCCGGCGCCAAAAAGGTTTTGATATCAGCGCCATCTAAAGATGCGGACGCATGCGTTGTTTACGGTGTAAACCAAGACTCAATTCAACCTCATCACACCATCATCTCAAACGCTTCATGCACAACAAACTGCTTAGCCCCTCTAGCCAAGATTATTAACGACAACTACGGCATCAAGTCAGGCTTAATGACAACCATACATGCCTATACTAACGATCAGCATTTAATGGACGCCTTTAGCGGCGACTTATATAGAGCAAGATCTGCTGCCAGCTCCATGATCCCAACCAAAACAGGCGCTGCAGCAGCAGTTGGACTAGTCCTACCTGAGCTTAAAGGAAAGCTATCAGGCATGGCTATCCGCGTTCCCACCTCAAACGTATCCCTCGTTGATCTCAGCGCAACACTAAAGAACCACTGCTCAGCAAGCGAGCTAAACGACTTAATCCAAAGGGAAGCAGACAATAACTACGTAGGAATCGTTGCATGCAATCACGAACCCCTGGTCTCCATCGATTTCAATCACAGACCCGAATCCTGTATTTTTGATGCCACCCAAACCATGACCCACGAAAACACCATTAAGGTTTTCGCGTGGTATGACAACGAGTGGGGTTTCTCAAATCGAATGCTTGATACAGCCCAGCTAATTCACCAAATCTCAAATTAAGACAACCATAAAAAACTAAGCCCTTCATGCTTAGTGAAGGGCTTAATTTTTCCAGCAAATATAACTTTTATTATTTAAGATAATTTATCTGCGAGAGATATAAATCTTGAGAGCTGCATCCGTATGGGTTGCTAATTTTGGCTTTCAGCGCTGCTTTTATTCTGTGAGGCACCTTACTTACTTCCGTTGCCGTTACAGCTTGATAGTGCTCTTGGACAAGATAGGTTGGTGAGTAACGTGAAACTTGAATGTAGGTTATTCCTCGCTCAGTGATAGAGGCATAACTAATTTTGGAATAGCGGTTCTTATTAATATCGCCTGCGATATAGCCACTATCACAAGCAACCGAAAGCTTTTTACCAGCTGCAGCTGGCTTAAATACATCAGTAGGATCAGCACCTGCCAATACAGCCTCTACTTTATCAGCGTCATTTAAAGGACCTTTTGCAGCCTTATTCGCAGTTGAAGGAGAGCTCGGCGACTGAGCAAGATAATCCATATCAAGCGCTTTGATTGCCTGATACCCGATAACACCAGCAACAGCCAGTATAAATATACCTTTCGGAAGATCTGTCATAATATCTCTAAACCCCCTTTCCTGCGTGTTGCTTATATCCCTCGATGTCATTTAAGTATAGCAATGACTATCTCGTTGACTGCGCTGATCCCTTAAGCAAAAACAACCAACCCTATATATAGTAAGGCTATTCACTTAATAACAGTAACAATAGACATCAATTCAAACAATGCAATATCCATTAAGGCCCGCCAATAAGGGCTTGAGGCGCATTCATGAAACACCTTTAAAAAAAACCATATAAATCACATGGATAGAAGATAGGTATATCAACATGAAAAATAAACTGGCTGACAAAACAGATTAAGAATCAAATAGTTAGGATAGGAAGTTTTTTGTAGGACCTCGCACCACAAATAGAAAGACGTACGCAGGTAACGAAAAACTAACGTAAAATCTATATAAGCATTGAAGATAAATCTATGGAAGTGATTACCAGAAGTGGTGCCCGGGACCGGACTCGAACCGGTACACTCTTGCGAGCGGGAGATTTTAAGTCTCCTGTGTCTACCAATTTCACCACCCGGGCAGAAGATGGAGGCGCGGGTCGGAATCGAACCGGCGTACACGGAGTTGCAGTCCGCTGCATGACCACTCTGCCACCGCGCCTCAATATTGTTACTTTAGAATTTGGAGCGGGAAACGAGGTTCGAACTCGCGACCCCAACCTTGGCAAGGTTGTGCTCTACCACTGAGCTATTCCCGCTCTGCTGTAACAATGTGGTGCGTATTATAGAGAGCCCCATTTATAAGTCAACACATATTTTATAAAAAAATCTGCTTAATTATTAACCACTTACATCTGTTCAGATAAAGCAGGCCAAGAAGCTCTAAGGTACTGATACATAGACCATAAAGTTAATGCTGCTGCTAGATACAGTGCAACAATCCCTGCAATCGATATTGTCGTGTAGGGCTCTGTAACAATCATGAGCATAATCGCCAGCATCTGTAGTGCTGTTTTTACCTTCCCGATATAAGAGACAGCCACACTCGCTCTCTGCCCCACTTCAGCCATCCACTCACGTAGAGCTGATATTACAATCTCTCTACCGATAATTACGATCGACGGAATTGTGATCCACCATGACGCATAGCTTTCAACTAATAGAGCCAGAGATATAGCTACCATTAACTTATCCGCAACAGGATCCAAGAAAGCACCAAAGGGAGAGGTTTGATTCAACTTTCTAGCTAAATATCCATCCAGCCAATCAGTAAAGCCAGCAACGGCAAATACCACGCCTGTAGCAATAGGTGCCCAGCTATAAGGCAAATAGAAGATCAGCACAAAGACAGGAATTAAAACAATACGTAACGATGTAAGTATATTGGGTATATTCATCTGGCATTCAAATATCAGGATGGAGTGCCGCATAGATTTCTTCGGCAATTGTTTTGCTTATGGTAGAGACTTTTGCAATTTCTTCAACACTGGCGCGCTCTACTTCTTGGATTCCACCAAAATGTCTAAGCAGCTCTCTTCTACGCTTAGGACCAACACCGGGTATATCTTCTAACACTGAGCGTTTTCTAGCCTTGCCTCTTCGAGCACGATGTCCGGTAATAGCAAACCTGTGCGCTTCATCACGTATGTGTTGAATTAGATGCAACGCAGCCGAGCTGCTTTCTAATACTGTTTCTTCACCCGTATCGCCTGAAATAAGTACTTCAAAGCCAGCCTTACGTGTAGGCCCTTTAGCCACACCAATCACTAAAACGTCGGATATGCTCAGCTCATCTAGCACTTCCATCGCTTGAGTAACTTGGCCTTTACCACCATCGATTAACAAAATATCAGGTAATTTCCCCTCACCTTTCTTTAGACGCGTGTAACGTCTCAGCAGGGCCTGATGCATTGCGGCATAGTCATCACCTGGAGTAATACCTTCTATATTAAAATGTCTGTAATCCGATTTGAGAGGACCATTTCTATCAAACACCACACATGAAGCAACTGTTGCCTCACCAGAGCTGTGACTTATATCGAAACACTCTAACCGTTGTGGAACCTCATCAAGATCTAAAACACTTTGCAGTTCTAGATAACGGTTATAGATATTCTTTTTGTTAGCTAAATAACTACCTAACTGCTGCTCAGCATTGGTATTAGCAAGTTTCTGCCATGCTGCCCGCTCGCCTCTGACCGTATGAGACAGCGTTACCTTTTTGTTTGATGATTCCTCTATCGCTTGCTGCAAGCAATCTTTATCTTCAACTTCGCTTGGCAAAACAATATAGGAGGGTATTTCTCTTTGCGAACCTAAATACCATTGAGCTACAAAAGCTGAAACAATTTCGCTCGACGTTTCTTCGATGGATACCTTGGGGTAGTGAGCCTTACTTCCGATAATTCTTCCGCCTCGGACAAACAGCATATGTATGCAGACACCACCAGGCTGAACCGAGCAGCCAATAACATCGGCCTCACCTTGCATGCCAGTTACATACTGCTGCTCTTGCACTTTCTGCAAACTAATAAGTTGATCTCTATATAACGCAGCCTTTTCAAACTCAAGGTCAACTGAAGCAGCCTCCATCTGGCTAGCAATTTCATCCATAACCTTGGTGTTTTTGCCATCTAAAAACATAGAAGCATGACGGATATCGTCTTGATAATCCTCTTTAGAGATCGCTTTTACACAAGGCGCCGTGCATCTTTTGATTTGATACTGAAGACAAGGACGCGATCGGTTTTTGTAAAAACTATCATCGCACTGGCGTATCTTAAAGATCTTCTGTAGCAGGTTCAGGCTGTCACGTACAGCCCCTCCGCTTGGGAACGGTCCAAAATATTTACCGCTTTTACGCTTGGCGCCTCGGCTAAATCGCACCGCAGGATAATCATCTTTATCTGAAACGAAGATATATGGGTACGATTTATCGTCACGCAGAAGAATATTATAAGGCGGCCTGTGCTGCTTAATCAGGTTTTGCTCAAGCAATAACGCTTCGGTTTCACTGTTAGTGATAGTGACCTGAACATCAGCTATCTTCGCAACCAACGCACGAGTCTTGATACTGAGACCTGAAGAGCGGAAGTAACTAGAAACTCTGTTTTTAAGGTTTTTGGCTTTTCCAATGTACAGCAGCCCATTGTCTGCATCGTACATTTGGTAGATTCCAGGCCTTTTTGTGAGTTGCTTCAAAAAGGCGCTGGCATCAAATGTTTCGGATGGGGTATTTTCTGACACTGCTTACTGTTCTACCTTGGACAATAGCTTACGGTTATCCATGTATTCATGCGTAGCAATTCTATGAATTTCTTGCAGAGTCTCCATAGTCGACTCAGTAATACCCGCCCCGCGCGAAAGCGATACCTCCAGGTAAACACCTATTTCTGCGTAGTAGCAAAGCTGAGCGTCAGTACTTTGTGCTTTACGAAGTTTAGTTAATGAGATTTGTGCACCATTAACCAAAATATTATTAATATCTGATTCTGATAACAGAACATCACGGTTTTGTTCGCTTAAAGGGACGTTATTATCTGCTGATCTGGTCATTGTATACCCTTATTTATAATCCCATCGTATTTGCAGCATACTTTAAGCATTTCAACAGTTGATGTAAAAAGGAAAGTCTTAGATTACGACGAATCGACTGTTCCTTATTTCATCTACTTAAAAGAGCACTGCGCATGGATAACGATATAGACTGGGTTTTAAGCAGCCCTTCTTTGATAAACGTGCCGAATAGCTATATTCCGTTTCATGACCTTATTAGTGCAGATCAGCCCAAATCAGTAGTAGTTAACAGATTAAGATTTACAGCAAGAAACCTTGGCGGATATTACGAAAACATAGTCAACCACATTCTCAACAATGACACTCATTTATATGATATTAAAAGAAATATTAAGGTTTTTGATAATAAAGTCACTTTGGGTGAACTCGATTTTATAGGTGATTCATCAAGGGGGGACTTCCATCTAGAATGTGCAATTAAATACTATTTAAGAACAGGTTCAGGCACCAAGCTTGCAGATTTTATTGGCCCAGGAAAGAGGGATCGGTTAGATATAAAATACGAGAGGATGGTAGAACATCAACTTAAAATATCTAAAACCCCTCAAGGCATCCTAGCGTGTAAAAGCGAGGGTTTATCCCCTGTGATTTTCGTCATGCTAATGCAGGGTTACCTATTCCATCCTTTTGCTGAGTTTGGTTCTAAAATAGAACTTCACCCTGCAATTAATCCCAATCACCTCCAAGGCTGGTGGCTTAGGCAGAATGAGATTAACCAGGTTAAAAGCCCAGACTTTTACAGCATTATGCATAAGCCTTATTGGCTGATTGCTGATCACTCAAAACTTTTGGATTATGCCGAATTTGAGGCAGAGCTGTTAAAAGCCGACAGGCCCACTCTTGTGGCTAGATTTAATAAAAAAGGGGAAGAGTTAGATCGTGGGTTTGTGGTGCCGAACGAATGGTAGATAGAAGTTAGCCGAGCATCTAAGCGAGATACCCGGCTAAAGCAAAAGCTTACTTTTCTGCAGCAGCTGCGTCTTTAGCAATCATCTTTTTAAGTACTTTGATGCCAACAAAAGTGCCAACAATCATGCACGCAACGATGACTAAGCTCGGAGCAACAGAGATTAGGTTATATTTATCCATAGAACTGTCCTAGATATTTTGTAGTAGTAATAAAGAAATATCGGGGGCAATTATATAGAGCTAACAGCCTGTGTCTATCCATCTATGGCCCATAAAAACCATTGAAAAATAATGGTTATTTTTTGCTGTCACCCTCTAAACGCATCAACAGACTTGAGGTATCGCAACGCCCTCCACCCATTTGCTGAACATCCGCGTAAAACTGATCTACCAAAGCCGTAACCGGCAATCTAGCACCATTTTTTCTGGATTCATCTAGAACAATATTTAGATCTTTACGCATCCAATCAACAGCAAATCCAAAATCATACTCATCCTCAATCATGGTTTGGTGGCGATTAACCATTTGCCAAGAACCTGCTGCACCATGCTGAATTACATCGAACACCTGGGCTGCATCTAAACCAGCAGCTTTTGCAAAATGCACACCTTCAGCTAAGCCTTGGACTAACCCAGCTATGCAAATCTGATTTACCATTTTCGCTAACTGACCAGAGCCAGCCTCACCTAGCAAACGAGTAGATTTTGCATAACAATCCATAACTGGCTCAACAACAGAAAAGTTGGCAGCATTACCACCTACCATAATACTTAAAACGCCATTCTCCGCACCTGCCTGACCTCCTGAAACTGGAGCATCAAAAAAGCCTACGCCTTGCTCTCCTGCCAGTTCCGATAGCTCTCTAGCAACTTCAGCAGATGCAGTAGTGTGATCCACCAAAATTGAACCAGCTTGCATAGAGCTTAATACACCCTGCTCGCCTGATGTCACAGCTCTTAAATCATTATCATTGCCGACACAGGTAAACACGATATCTGCACCCTGAGCAGCCATTGCAGGTGTTAAAGCAAAGCTGCCTTTATAGTCCTCAATCCATGCCTCTGATTTAGCTGTTGTGCGGTTGTAAACCGTAACATCGTGACCTGCCTGTGCTAAATGCCCTGCCATCGGGTATCCCATGACACCCAAACCTATAAATGCAACTTTCATTCTTATTATCCCATCTAGATTGAACTGTTTTATTCTTTATAGGCTCAGAGTATAAAGGATGGAACAGCAAACACCATCTCGTACTTTTTAAATCGCTATTTTGCTATCATCTTGCCCTGTATTTAACGAGAGCTATTTATGTCCTTCTTAAAATCAACACTTATTTCCATTTTTCTGTTTGCGACTTCTGCCAATGCGTTAGCACAAAGCGAACTCTATAAACTGAGTTTTCAAAACACAGACCATGAAATGGTTTCTTTGGCGAATTACAAAGGAAAAGTCGTTCTACTTAACTTCTGGGCAACTTGGTGTCCGCCATGCATTAAAGAGATGCCATCAATGCAAAGGCTGCAGGAGCATTTTGCCGATCAAGAATTTGAGATTGTGGCTATAAATGCCGGTGAGGATTCTGTATCTGTTTCGAGTTTTTTAATGGAGCTGGATACCGAATTAACTTTCACTATCTTACTCGATGAGAAAAATCGTTCTTTTAATGAATTTGGGATTAAAGGACTGCCAATGACGTTATTGTTCGATAAAGAGGGAAAATTGATTGAAACAATTCTTGGCGGGAAAGAGTGGGATCACCCTGAATCTATTGCGTTGATTAGTAAGACTTTAAATTAAGCCATGGATCGATGATCCATGGCTTTAAAAACTTATTCAGCCAATACCGCAACTGCTGCTTGAGCTGCAACCCCAATTTTGATTGGCGCATCCATCTCAGCAAGTGTGTTTTCTAGAGCGTCAAGGCACAGCATAACATTGCGCTGAGTACATGCAGTACCCATCAAACCGATACGCCATACTTTACCAGCCAAAGCACCAAGACCCGCACCAATCTCTAGATTGTAATTTTTGAGTAGCGCAGTACGCACAGCAGCATCATCAACGCCTTCAGGAATGATGACAGAGTTAAGCTGTGGCAGGCGACAGTCTTCATCAACTAGGAAACCAATGCCCATTGCTTCAAGACCCGCACGCAGTGCCAAATGCAACTTCTGATGACGAGCCCAAGCATTTTCAAGCCCTTCTTCTTCTAGCATTACTAGAGCTTCATGAAGCGCATATAGAGAGTTCACAGGCGCAGTGTGATGATAAGCACGCTTTCCACCACCACCCCAGTAACCCATTACAAGGTTCGTATCTAAGAACCAGCTAGGAACTGAACTTGTACGGTTTTGGATAGCCTCAACTGCTTTCTGACTAAAACTCACTGGAGAGATACCAGGAGGACAAGAAAGGCACTTCTGTGTACCGGAGTAAATTGCATCAATACCCCAGCCATCAACGTCAACTTCTACACCGCCAAGAGACGTTACAGCATCAACAATAGTAAGAGCACCGTTAGCCTGAGCTATCTCACAAAGCGCTTTTGCATCAGAACGAACACCCGTAGATGTTTCTGCGTGAACAAAAGCCAAAGCTTTAACATTTTCATTGTCTGCAAACGCTGCTTTAACCTTTTCAAGATCCACAGGCTGACCCCATTCATCTTGAACAAGAATGCATTCGCCACCAAAACGCTCTACATTCTCTTTCATACGACCGCCAAAAACACCGTTTTGGCAGACGATCACCTTATCACCCGGCTCAACCAAGTTAACAAAGCATGCTTCCATTCCTGCAGAACCAGGTGCAGACACAGGCATTGTTAATTCGTTTTCAGTTTTGAAGAGGTTTTTCAGCATCACTTTAATCTCATCCATCATGCGGATAAATTCAGGATCAAGGTGACCGATTGTTGGGCGAGCCATCGCCGAAAGAACTCGAGGGCTTACATCTGATGGTCCAGGGCCCATCAGGGTACGAACAGGTGGGTAAAAAGAGGTAGTCATTTAAGGCCCTTATAATTGCTACATGTTACAAAGGCCTTATTTGTATCAGTTGGAAGCCAACTCATCAATCATTGCGATGATCATTTCTGCAGAATGTTTAGCTGCAGTCACAAGAAATTGGTCGAATGACACGCCAGACTCTTTACCTGCAATGTCTGACAAAGCACGAATCACGATGAACGGCGTATTAAATTGATGACAAGTTTGAGCAATCGCAGCAGCTTCCATCTCAACAGCTTTCATCTCAGGGAACAATTTGCGTTTGCGCTCTACTCGCTCAGGGTCGTTCATGAACTGATCGCCCGTACAGATCAAACCACGAGTCGTTTTCATGCCGTCCATGCGTTCTATACAACGCTCAGCGACCTTTGCCAAAGTCGCGTCTGGAGTAAATGCTGCAGGCTGACGTGGCACTTGGCCATATTCGTAGCCAAATACAGTTAAATCCACATCGTGATGACGAATTTCAGAAGAAATTACGATATCACCAACATTGAGCTCTGGATCATAACCACCAGCAGAGCCTGTATTGATAACACAATCAGGTTTAAATGCCTGAAGAAGAATAGTAGTTCCAATAGCCGCGTTGACTTTACCGATACCAGATTTAAGCAAAACGATATCGTGTCCATGTAACTTACCTGTAAAAAGTAAGTACCCAGCTATTTCGTGGTCTTCTCTCTCTTCCAGTGCAGCTTTTAACAGCTCCACCTCTTCATCCATTGCACCGATAATACCGATACGAATGTTGCCGTTTTTCTGAGAAAGTAGCGCGGAAATGCTTTGTTCTTGGGTCATCAATGTTTACCGTCTAAAAAGGCCGTAATTACCATCTTAATAATGCGCGATTAGAGCATAGCTTTTATAAAAAACCTAGCCCCAATCCCCATGAATACTGGCTTATGACCGTTAAATTGCGCTCAAGCCTCAAATAAATAGATATTAATTGATTTAGTACAGGCTATTGCTAAGGCTCAGTTTTACCTATTGGGTACAATCCTGACCAACCAAAGCCGCTAAACAATTGATCACAATATTCATCGACTGGTGCAGTTAGTTTTAGAGTTTGTTCTGTTACAGGGTGAATAAACTCCAGCTCAGTCGCCATTAGCATCAAGCGCTGAAGATCGAATTCCTGCTTTAAAGCTTTGTTATGTTTATTGTCACCGTGTTTGGTATCACCCGCGATTGGATGAAAGATATGCTTCATATGACGACGGATTTGGTGCTTTCTTCCTGTTTCCGGCTTAACTTCCACCAATGAGTAACGCGATCTTTCATACCGCCCTACCGGCATATCAATCTCAACCATCCCTAAACGCTTATAATTTGAGACAGCTTCTTGAGGTTCTTTATCTTGATTTGCGTGCTTATCAGCAATTTTGTCTAGCTGCTCTTTCAGCGCATAATCGATCACATCTTGCTCTGGAGTGTAGCCACGACACATACAGAGATAGGTCTTACTAATCTTTCTTTCTGCAAAGATTAGATTCATTTGTTGCGCTATCTCTTTGTTTTTGCCAAATAAAATAACCCCAGAGGTTGGTCGATCTAAACGATGAATGGTGTAAGGACTACCACCATCGAAATAGTTTTTCAGCATGGACGCTAAATTAGGTGTACCACGAGGTGCGATCCAGCTTGGGTGAACCAACAAACCAGAAGGCTTATTTACTGCAATTAAATGCTCGTCTTCAAAGAGAATATCAAGATCAGTCATAACAAAGGTCGTTTCAGTATGAGCGGGAGATTCTACCCCCCACTAAAACTATGTAAAGGGCTTGAAAAACCGACTAAAATACTTATATATAGAGAAACTTAATAGGGAAATCTTTTTCGAGGATATCATGCGTAACGTAAATACTTACGATGCTCGTTCCGAACAGTCCGTACTGCAGACGAACAAAGTCATTCGTAACACATACATGCTGCTAGCCATGACAATGGTTGTAAGCGCCATTACAGCTGGCATTGCAATGCTTGTTCAAGCACCTATGATTGCTTACTTAGGCTCTGTCATTTTAGGCTTTGTAATGCTTTTCATTCTAAATAAAAAGCAAAACAGCGCAGCCGCGCTACCTCTAGTATTTGCCTTTACAGGCTTAATGGGATTTGGCCTTGGTGCAATTATCAATCGCTACTTAGGCCTTGCTAACGGCGGCGAAATTGTAACCACAGCTTTCGCTATGACAGCCCTAACCTTCTTCGGCCTTTCTGCTTATGTATTGACGAGTAAGAAAGACTTCAGTTTCATGGGTGGCTTTTTATCTGCTGGTATGATGGTTGCGCTTATCGCAATGGTGGCATTGTTTGTATTGCCTCTTTTCGGTGTTCACATGCCAGCTCTTCACCTTGCCTTCTCTGCCCTTGTAGTTCTTTTGATGTGCGGCATGATTCTGTATGACACAAGCAACATTGTTAATGGTGTATATACAAACTATATCATGGCTACAGTTAGTCTTTATCTAAACATATACAACCTATTCGTTCATTTAATGAGCCTATTAGGTTTCATGAGTGACGACTAAGTAGTTCGTAAATCTATAAAAAGCCCCGCTTTCTTTGTTAAGATTGCGGGGCTTTTTAGTTATAGGCTTTAGCAATTCAATGAAATTCTCAATAGTTATTCAGGCCTCACCCTCTAGCAGTCAATCGGCTGTGACAGCATTACGTTATGCTAAAACACTCTTGCAGCAAGGCCATGAGCTGTATCGAGTGTTCTTTTATGCCGATGGGGTTAATCTCGCTAACTCTCTAATCGCCCCACCACAGGATGAAACCCATTTACCTAGAGAGTGGCAAGCCTTGGCAACCGAACACGATCTAGACCTTGTTGTCTGCATCGCTGCGGCAGTTAAGCGAGGCGTACTAGATGACAATGAAGCTAAGCGATATGAAAAACCGTGTGGAAACATTTCCAAAGGCTTTGAATTGTCCGGTCTTGGCCAACTAGCTGAAGCTATTGCCGTTTCAGATCGCGTCGTTACATTTGGGGCTTAATGATGAGTGATAAAAAATCAGTTTTAATCCTGAATCAGCATGCGCCTTATGGCACAAGTTACGCACGTGAAGCATTGGATGTCGCTTTAACCTGCTCCATTTTCGAAATGCCGCTTAGTTTGGCTTTTTTAGGTGATGGTTTGTTCCAGCTTCTCAAAAGCCACAATACCCAGCAAACTGGCCACAAGAACATTGAGTCAATGTTAAGCGCATTACCCATGTACGATATTGATCAGATATTTGTTTGCGCTGAAGATCTTGAAGCTAACGCCCTTTCAGAAACTGATCTAGGTTTGCCCGTTCAAATTATCTCTCGGAACGACCTAAGCAAACTACTTGATAGCCACGATACTGTATTGACGTTCTAATATGATTTTACATCTGCTGAATAAATCTCATAACAACACGCAACTTTTAAACAGAATGCTTGCGAGCGTTAAAGACAAAGACACCGTTCTAGTAATTGAAGACGGCGTCTATGCCGCGCTATCTGCTAACGCTTCACTTTTCTCTGACTTACCTGAGAGCTGTAAACTCTTTGCCTTAGAGCCTGATGTAAGCGCACGCGGCCTAACTGATAAACTCAGCACTCGTTTTACACTGGCAACAGATGAGCAGTTTGTAGAACTAAGCTGCAAAATGAACAAAGTTGTTAGCTGGTTTTAATATGACTATCGAATTTGATGAAGAAGGCTATCTCAGAAACTTAGACGACTGGAATGAGACCGTTGCTCATTCAATAGCTGACTCAGAGGGTCTTACATTGACCCAAGATCATTGGGAGATCATCAATATTATTCGTGATTTCTACGAACAATATCAGCTTTCCCCTGCAATGCGTCCTTTAGTGAAAGCGGTTTCACTAAAGCTAGGCAAAGACAAAGGGAAAAGCATCTACCTAATGAAGCTATTTCCAGGCAGTCCTGCGAAATTGATCGCCAAGATTTCCGGCTTACCAAAACCGGATAACTGCCTATAGATATTAAATAAATTCACTCCATCCAGCTGAAATAATTACTTTTTTTGATCTGTACGGTTTAAACCGTAGCATTGCTAGTCTATGCTGTAACAAAACGCTATCTCCCCACTTTCAAGCTTTTCAAAGCTGTGGGATACTCGAAATATATAAAAAGAACTCTTTTTACCTGAAGAGTCCTAAGTTGTAGCAAACAGGATAGGTAGAACACTATGGGTCTAGAAGCAGCAGCTGAACACCTTAAAGCATTACAAGCTGAGCAATCATTACACCAAGAAGCCAGCGATACTAAGCGCAGCAATCAAGAAGAAGTTATTTATCATCAATGGGCTACATTCAAAGTTGATAATGAATTATATGGTGTTGATGTAGTTCAGGTAAAAGAGGTGCTTCGTTACAGCGAGATCACCCCTGTACCAGGCTCTGACTATTTTATTCTGGGTATTATTAATCTGCGTGGTAATGTTGTTACCGTTATTGATACACGCCAGATGTTTGGTCTAAGCCCACACGAGCCTGATGACGATACGCGCATCATTGTTGTTGAATACAATGAACAAGAAGTAGTTGGTTTGGTTGTAGATAGCGTTGATGAGGTAATCAACCTACCTCAGAACGATATTGATCGCGCACCTAACGCTACTGGCGAAGAGACAACAAAGCGCTTCGTTCAAGGCGTTTGCTACTACAACAGCATTTTGATTATTTTACTAGATCTCTTAAAAATGCTGCAAAGCGTCACTCCTATGGAGACCGCCGAAGAATTCTAAGCTTAACAAGCATGAAAAAAGCTGCATTTGCAGCTTTTTTTCTGACTGAAATATACCAAGGCTTAAAAGACAATCTAACCAATATGCACAGCTATATGCCTTCTTGATGAGCAATGACGATGCTCCCAGCAATATACGCCCTGCCATGTCCCTAAGCACAACTGACCGTTTAGTACAGGAATGGATAAATAGGGACTCGTCAGAACACTTTTTATGTGGGCAGGCATATCATCATCGCCCTCTAGCGTGTGGGTATACAGTGAATCACGTTCAGGCACTAAACGATTTAACCAATTCTCTAAATCGTGTTTAGCACTAGGATCGGCATTTTCCTGAATAATTAGGCTGGCACTTGTATGCTGTATCAACAACGTACATAAACCTTCATTTACACCACTCTGATCCACTAATTGCTGTAACTGACGTGTGAATTCATAAAGCCCTTGGCGGCCTGTTTTGACTGTAAGTAGCTTTACCATAAAAAAATGCCCCTTCAGATGAAGAGGCACTTTAACAGATTAATAATAGTTAAAACTACATTACTCTGTTTGTTGTCATGAATCTGTCTTCGTCCTCTGGACCTGCATTATCCGCATATAAAGTTACACCGGAGCGTAAGCAGATAGATAGATTCTGGTGAGAAGCTTCTGTTTCTTTAGGCAGCAAGTGATCAACGATCTGCTTTTCATCCAACAACTCTTGCTCTGTTGCAGTAAGACGTTGGCGGCTGAAATCGTTTACATCGATATCATGAACGATTTGGTAACGACCGTAGTTACAGCGCACTGGGAATGAATAGAAGATACCTTTTGCGATACCGTAGCTACCATCACTTAAGATACCCATACTGATAATTTCACCCGGCTCTGTACCAAGCACCCAATCACGCATCTGGTCAACGATCGCTTGTGCTGCTGATGCTGCACTCGATAAGCCACGCGCTTCGATAATCTCACCACCACGCTTCTGCACTTTAGGGATGAACTCTTCTCGGTACCAAGAAGTGTCAATCTGGGACATTGCAGGCTTGCCTAGGATCGTTGCCTGGTGCAAATCTGGGTATTGAGTTGGAGAATGGTTACCCCAAATCATGATTCCGCCGATATCTCGCGTAGTAGCACCACAGTGATTCGCTAGAATACCTTTAGCGCGGTTGTGATCCAAACGAGTTAAGCAGGTAAACTGAGACGGGCTTAAATCCGGCGCATTTCGGCTAGCGATAAGAGCATTAGTGTTTGCAGGGTTACCCGTAACAAGTACTTTTACATCACGGTTCGCAAAATCATTTAGCGCTTTACCCTGACGAGCAAAGATAGCGGCGTTTTCTTCAAGTAGATCGCTACGTTCCATGCCTGGGCCACGTGGCTTAGCACCTACCAACAATGCATAGTGAGCATTTTTAAAACCGTCTTCTACATTGTCATGCAGGGTGATGGTATGAAGAAGCGGGTATGCACAATCCATCAATTCCATTGCGACACCACGAAGTGCATCCATCGCTTGCGGTAGTTCAATCAGCTGCAGAATCACAGGCTGATCTTTACCCATCATTTCACCAGCAGCAATCTTAAACAGCAAACTGTAGCTAATAGCACCTGCGGCACCGGTTACGGCTACTCGAACTGGACGTCTCATTGCTTTTTACCCCTAAATATTGGCAATAAAATCATTTAATACCAAAGTATATAGACTGTAAGCAATTATGTAAGTACTTCTCTAGTACTCAATATGAACTTTCTAAATAAACCGAAGAACTATTTTTATAGGCCACGACTGGATTCAGAACGGAGAAACACACTGCTTTCTGAATTTAATGCACCGTCAATCATTGTAAGCAGCTTCTCCTTATCACGCCCCAACACCCCTTTGAGCACAAGATAATTCGAGGCATGATCACTCCTAAAAATAGTCTTGTCCAAATCAAGATGACTAATAAAGGTTTGCATCTCTTCGATCAACTGACGTTGGTTGCAGAACTCGAAATCATCACCAAACGACTGTACAAACTCAGCCTCACCTTCATGGAAAAACAACACCAAGGTCGCTAAGTAATCGGGCTGAACCGCATTGACCAATCGTGCCGAGTCAATCGCATGCTGGTGGGAGTATCTTGATCCGCCCATACCATTAATGATCATTACGGAAGATTTAATGCCGGCCGCTTTAATCTTAAGCAGAGCATCCTTGGTCGTCTCGAAGGTTTCACCCTTCTCTATCTTCTCAAGAATCTCGTCATTACCGCTCTCAGCACCTACGTACAGAAGTGATAAGCCTAATTCACGTAACTCAGTTAACTCTTCAACGGTGATATTTAGGAGATTACGAGGTAAGCAGTATGCGGAAACTCTAGAAACGCTTGGCAGATACTCTTTGATGACCAGCAAGATCTCTTTCAAGCGCTTAAACGACAAAGCCATTGCGTCGCCATCAGCGAGAAACACCTTTCTAACAGCACCAAGCGTAGCGCTACAACGAATGACCTCTTCAGTAATGTCAGCAATAGATTTAGGACGGAATTTTTTTTGTGGTGCACGATACATTTCACAGTATGTGCACTTATTCCAACTACAACCATTCGTTACCTGCAGGATCAGTGAATAAGCTTCACTTGGTGGCCTAAAAACAGGTTCGATATAATTAATTGGAGGATATTGAAACATTCTGATCCGCCTTATTGAAAAGTCGGTAGAAATTATCAGTAGTTTGCTGAGCAACTACATCAATGGAAACACCCTTAAGATCCGCGATACACTGAGCCACTTCTACCACATACTTAGGTTCATTCTTCTTACCTCGATGCGGTACCGGTGCTAGATAAGGCGCATCAGTCTCGATAAGGATTCGCTCTAGAGGGATCTCTTTAACAACATCACGCAACTCGCTTGCATTGCGGAACGTGGTGATGCCAGAGAATGAAATATAGTAGTTCATATCTAAGGCCGCTTTAGCCATGTCTAAACTTTCGGTAAAACAGTGCAGCACGCCGCCGGATTCCTGATTACCATGAGCCTTAATCATATCCAGTGTATCTTGCCGAGCGTCTCGCGTATGAACAATAACAGGAAGCTTTAACTCACCTGCAGCAACGAGATGAGTCTCAAAACTTTTCTGCTGAGCTTCTTTAGTATCTGTTTGATAGTAATAATCCAGACCTGTTTCACCAATAGCGATAACTCTCGGCTGAGAGGCATGCTCAATTAGCTCTTGAGCGCTGACTTGCTCTTCTGCCGCAGATAAAGGATGGATACCTACCGAAGCAAACACATTTTCATGCGGCTTTATCAGCTCATACATTGAAGGAAATTGCGACATTGCGATAGATACACAAAGCATCGCATCGACCTTACGGTCAAAAGCTGCCTGAAGCATATCTGAAAAATTATTATCGTAGGGAGACAGGTCTAACCTGTCCAAATGACAGTGAGAATCGATGAACATAAAAATAATCTAGATGGGCAAGGTACAGACTAACAATAAAACTACAGTGCGTTAGTTTTACGCTCAGAATTTAATGTACCGGCCAGATAGGTCTCTATTTTGTTTACAAGGGTAGAATCATCAGCAGAGAGTTGAATACCAATACCTGGTGTTCGACCACCTTGTGCGCCTTTTGGGGTAACCCAAATTACCTTCCCTGTAACCGGTATTTTGTCGCCCTCATCCATTAATTCAAGCAACATAAACACCTCTTCGCCTAGATGATAAGAGCGTAGAGTAGGAATAAATAATCCGCTATTAGTGATGTACGGTAAGTAAGCCTCGTATAGCTCTTCTTTTGTCTGAATATTCAAAGACAAAATGCCATGACTTAAACGTGGTACAGCTACCATATTGAACCTTTATCCTTAATTGAGCAGCGCAGCCCATTCCAACAGTATATTTTCTAACAATAACTGCTTATTAGGGTTTTGCCTAAGCATTATTGCCCTGCGCTCTTCGTGTACTTTATCCGCTAATTTAAAGATTCTAACTGGGTTGGTTTTTTTAGCAACCGCATTCAGCATATTACGCGCATCATCCTGCCTTAATAACTCAGGACTTTGACATACCGAACCACGAGCAGCATCAGACAACAAACTGTAAAACCACCCTAGCAACATCTCTAAATCAAGCTTTTGCCAAGATTGAGCAACCTCAAGCGCCGTTCTTCTTTGTTTAAGTATATCCGCAAGTCCGCGAATTAGCTGTGCTCGATGCTCATTTAGACCTTTTTCTATATAAGATAGAGCCTCTTTAGGCGCTCCACGATTGATATGCAGTATGCTTTTAGCCTTCTCCGCATCAATTTCAGCAGCAGCCATTAGCCAGTTAATTGCATCACCCTCAGATGGATTATGGCATTCCACATGCTGACAACGGCTCTTAATGGTCGGCAATACCTGCCCCATTTTAGAGGTAACCAACAAAATAATCGTGTCGGAGCCGGGCTCTTCTAACATTTTCAAAAGCGCATTGGCAGAAGCGACATTCATAGCATCGGCAGGATCGACAACCACTGCACGATAACCGCCTTGCTGTGCAGTACTGTAAATGAATTCCCCTAATCCACGAACCTGATCAACCTTTAACTGCTTACCCTCTTCTTCTGGAGAGAGAATAAAGAGATCGGGGTGACTACCGGCGGCATTAAGGTCACATGACTTACAGTGACCGCATGCTCGGCCCTGCACAGGGCTTTGACATAGGAGAGATTGCGCAAACGCTGTAGCAAAAGCCGCTTTACCAATACCTGGCATACCATGAATTAATAATGCATGCGGCAAACGGTTTTGATCGTGTAGCTGGCCCAAATGAGCGAATCGCTCATCGAACCACGGAAACGGCTTTAACAGTTCAGACATTTTCAGAGCCCATAAAAGTATTTACAGCACCTAAAATTTGAGCCTGTACTTCTGGAATACTCTTAGACGCATCAATTACGCTAAAACGATTAGGCTCAGCTTCAGCTCTGGATAGATACATGTTGCGAACTTTATGGAAGAAATCTAACTTTTCCTGTTCGAAGCGATCAGGCTCACTTCTTTGCGAAGCACGTTGTAAGCCGATTTCCACATCTAAATCCAAAAGCAAAGTCATATCAGGATGAAGACCATGCTGAACAATTCGCTCTAGCATCGCGATATGCTCAAGATCTACATCTCTACCACCACCTTGGTAAGCATAAGTCGCATCTGTAAATCGATCGCTTATAACCCAAGCGCCACGCTCAAGAGCAGGACGAATCACATTTTCGATGTGCTGTGCACGCGCCGCAAACATCAATAACAATTCTGTATCTTCACTAACACGCTCATCACGAGGCGATAGAAGTAGTTCACGCAACTCTTCTGCTAGCGGTGTTCCACCTGGCTCACGGGTAAGAACAATTTCTATTTCGCGATCACGTAGCAGCTGGCACAAATATTCAATATTTGTTGATTTACCAACCCCTTCAGTGCCCTCAACAGTGATAAAGCGACCTTTAACGCTCGTATTCATAATTCTGGATCCTATGGCGAAGAGCGATAATCTTTACGACGCGTAAGCTGATAGCGTCTTACCGCATTGTTATGCTCTTTCAAAGTCGCTGAAAAATAATGACTGCCATCGCCTTTAGCAACAAAATAAAGTGCTTTACCCTCTGCAGGATTAAGCGCGGCTTCAATTGCTTCTCTACCAACCATGGCGATAGGTGTAGGCGGTAGCGCCGGTATTACATAGGTATTGTAAGGTGTCGGCTTTCTTAGATCTTTACGGCGGATATTACCTTTGTATTCATCTCCCATACCGTAAATAACGGTTGGGTCAGTTTGCAGGCGCATGCGTTTATTCAATCGACGGACAAACACACCAGAAATGATCGGACGCTCATCTGCTCGCGCTGTTTCCTTTTCAACAATAGAAGCCATAATCAAAGCCTCATAGGGAGACTTGTATGGCAGTTTGCTGTCACGCTTATTCCATTCAGCCGCTAAGATCTTTTGCATCATAGCGTTAGAACGTTTTAATACAGCAAGTGCCGAACCGTTCTTCTCGATACTAAACGTCTCCGCTAGGAACAAACCTTCTGGGTGTTTTTCAGAAACACCGAGCTGTTTAAGAAGCTCTTCTCTACTTAAATGACTAACATCATCATTAAGGTATTTATGCTCACTAATCGCGTGCATCATCTCTTTGAAATTACTGCCTTCAATGATCGTAAAGCGATAATTTTTAGATACGCCAGATGTGATCACCTTTAAAAATTCAACAGGTGTTAAATCGGCTTTTAACTCATATTCACCAGCTTTAATCTTATTCGCCAGACCAGATTGGCGGCCGTAGATCTTGAAATAATGGCTGTTAACTTCACCATAACTTTCTTTAAGATCTGCAACTACTCTATTGAAACTACTACCCTTTTTAACTTCAAAAAGAGTTTTTTCTTTAACAGGAAGTGATGCATTAAGGAAAGCATTGTAATCATTCCATAACCAATAAGCCCCTACCGCAGCCGACACGAATAGGACAAATAAAACAGTTAATATCTTTTTCAACAACTCATTTCCTTAGATAGCAATAATTGCAGATCTCTGGTGATGGGACCGACACTTAAAGACTTGCCATCGATTGTTATAACCGGCCAAATACCGATTAGACTGTTACATATAAAAATTTCGTCAGCACTTTCAAGTACCGATTCAGGGTAATCCCCTTCGACAACCACAAGAGATAACTGATCAGCTAACTCGATCAGGCGATCACGCATAACCCCCTTCACACCACTTCGATCTATTTTTGGTGTATAGAGCATGCCTTCATTGACCCAGAAAAGATTACTCATGGTGCCTTCAATGAGATTCCCATCTAGATCGGATACAAAACCTTCAGCTATATCTGGATCAGACCACTCAGATCTTGCTAGAACCTGCTCTAGCCTATTTAGATGCTTAATCCCTGCCAATGCAGGATTAAGACCTAATCGCTGCTGACAGAGCCTTACAGAAACACCTTGCTGTCTTTGCTGAGTAAAATTGGACGAATCCGCAAGACTAATGATACGCGTAGGCACGCAAGTAGCAGGAAGCTTATAGCCCCTTTCACCTAAACCTCGTGTCACTGTTAGCTTTAATGTTTGATTGCCGCAGAAGTTTAAGGCTTGAATGTCTTTCTTTACGTCATCAATTGTCCCTTGAGGGAATTTCAGGCGCTCCAAACCAAGCTGTAAACGCACTAAATGCTGATCGAACAAGTGTGGCTTACCATCGATTACAGCAATGGTTTCAAATAATCCATCGCCGTAACTTAGACCGCGGTCATTTATAGATACCTGATCGGCTAAAACGCCATTAATCCAGTACTTAGTCATAAATCAGATCTGACGGAATACCAAGGTTCCGTTGGTTCCACCAAAACCAAATGAGTTAGAAAGCGCTGCTTTTATCTCACAAGGTTGAGCAGTATGAGGAACGTAATTTAGATCGCATCCTTCAGATGGGTTATCTAAATTGATTGTAGGCGGGGCCATTTGATCTCTGATTGCCAAAGCACAGAAAATAGCCTCAACAGCACCCGCCGCACCCAACAAATGACCAATCATAGACTTAGTCGAACTCATTCTTACGTTATCAGCAGCCTCACCTAAAACAGATTTAGCCGCATTAGACTCTGCAATATCACCCGCTGGCGTAGATGTACCATGAGCATTGATATAATGAATCTCTTCTGGAGCTACAGAAGCATCATTAATAGCGTTTTGCATAGCCAAGGCTGCACCCGCACCGTCTTCTGGCGGTGCTGTCATGTGATAAGCATCATCACTCATCCCAAAACCTGCTAATTCGCAATAAATTTTGGCACCACGCGCTTTAGCATGTTCGTATTCTTCGAGTACAAGTACGCCTGCACCGTCTCCAAGCACAAAACCATCGCGGTCTTTATCCCATGGGCGACTGGCTGTTTCAGGAGAATCATTACGCGTTGATAACGCTCGTGCAGATGAGAAGCCGGCAATACCTAATGGCGTAGTAGCCATTTCAGCGCCGCCAGCCAGCATTACATCAGCATCGCCATACTGGATCATCCGCATTGCCTGACCAATATTGTGCGTACCAGTAGTACAAGCGGTCGTAATAGCAATATTAGGGCCCTTAAGACCGTATTTGATCGCTAGGTTGCCACCGATCATATTGATAATACTGCCCGGTACAAAGAATGGTGAAACACGTCTAGGCCCCGTTGTATTAAGGATATCAACGTTTTTCTCGATCATCGGTAAACCACCAATGCCTGAGCCTATTGCGCAACCGATACGCGGAGCATTAGAGTCAGTCACTTCTAATTCCGCATCATCAATAGCTTGCATACCCGCAGCCATACCGTATTGGATAAATAGGTCCATCTTTCGAGCCTCTTTGGCACTCATATACTGAGTAACATCAAAGTCTTGTACTGATGCCGAAAACTGAGTCGCAAAAGGAGAAGAATCAAAGTGAGTGATTGGACGAGCGCCACTCTTACCCGCAAGTAAATTATCCCATGTTTCTGAGACAGTATTGCCAATTGGGGTAAGCATACCGATACCGGTAATCACAACACGTCTACGTGCCATCTTTGATCTCCATATTCCTGCAAGGAAGTTCTAAATAAATCAGAAATTAACAATTCGCCAATTCTAACCGAACTGCTTAAAGCATTAAACGCTTGTAATTTACGGGCAAAAGAAAAGCCGCTCTATCAGAGATAGGCGGCTTTTCGAAATTCTTGCTTGTAGCGAACGATTACTGGTGTGCGTTGATGTAATCGATTGCAAGCTGAACTGTAGTGATTTTTTCAGCTTCTTCGTCTGGAATTTCAGTTTCGAATTCTTCTTCCAGAGCCATTACCAACTCAACTGTGTCCAGAGAGTCTGCGCCAAGATCTTCAACGAAAGAAGCTTCTTGAGTAACTTCTTCTTCTTTAACACCTAGCTGCTCTGCGATGATCTTTTTTACGCGCTCTTCAATGTTGCTCATATCTATTCCTATCTTCTTATTAACACCGCATTCAAGTACGAAATGCGGTAAGAAATTTTATTAAAGCATCCCGGCTTTATCAAGCCAAGATTGTAAATTCATTCTCTACCTGACGGCACATTATCAACAATTGGCAGAAAAAAACAATTCCTTAATACGGGTATTTAACCCATATACATGCCACCGTTGACTTGAATCGACTCACCAGTCACGTAACCACCGCCTTGACTGGCTAGAAAACCAACAACAGCTGCAATTTCTTCCGGTTGACCTAAACGATTCATTGGGATCTGAGATTTAAGCGCATCTTTGTGCTCATCTGCCAATCCACTTGTCATATCTGTATCGATAAAACCAGGCGCAACACAGTTAACTGTAATGTTACGAGAGCCTACTTCACGCGCTAGCGCACGAGTAAAACCTTCCATACCTGACTTAGCTGCAGCGTAGTTAGCCTGACCAGCGTTACCCATAGAGGCCACTACAGAACTTACACTAATGATACGACCCCAGCGAGCCTTAGTCATGCCACGTAAGCAGCCCTTAACAAGACGGTAGATTGAGTTAAGGTTCGTATTCAATACAGAATCCCACTCATCCTCTTTCATGCGCATCAAAATATTGTCGCGCGTGATTCCTGCATTGTTAACCAGCACTTCAACTGTACCAAAATCATCTTGTACAGTTTTTAGTACAGCTTCAACCGATGCGCTATCAGCAACATCCAGTACTAGACCCGTACCTTTAACCCCTGCTTCAGCAAGGTAAGCAGAAATTGCCTCTGCACCCTTCTCGCTTGTAGCTGTACCAACAACCACAGCACCTTGACGACCAAGCTCTTCAGCGATCGCTTTACCGATACCGCGAGTAGCGCCAGTAACTAGCGCAATTTTACCTTCAATACTCATTTATAAATTCCCTGCGCTACAATTATTGACCTAACGCTTTTTCAAGGCCCGCAGCATCACTAATTGCTGCAACACTCAAAGGCTTATGAACTTTTTTGTTCAAACCAGATAGCACCTTGCCTGGACCACACTCTACAGTGCTTTCCAAACCTTGCTCAACCAAACCTTGGATTGTTTTAGTCCAAAGTACAGGACTATATAACTGAGCAAGTAGATTTTCTTTTAATTCTTCAACTGAAGCAGGAATCGAAGCAGTTACATTTTGCACCACATCAATTTCCGGCATGTTGATTTCGATTTTAGATAGCTCTTCAGCCATCTTTTCAGCCGCAGGCTTCATTAGAGCACAGTGTGACGGAACACTTACCGGAAGCGGAATAGCACGCTTGGCACCTGCTTCTTTACAGTTCTCGATCGCGCGATCAACTGCAGCTTTTTCCCCTGCAATAACAATCTGACCTGGGCAGTTGTAGTTTACCGGAGAAACCACCTCACCCTGCTCAGCTTCCTGACAAGCTTTCTCGATAGCATCATCAGCCAGACCTAGAATAGCTGCCATAGCACCGCTACCTGCAGGCACGGCTTGTTGCATGAATTCGCCACGCAGTTTTACTAGATTTACACCATCAGCAAAACTGATTGCACCAGCACAAACTAACGCTGTGTACTCACCCAAACTATGACCTGCAACAACAGCTGGCTTATTACCATTCTGTTCCTGCCATAAACGCCATAGCGCAACACCTGAAGTTAGAAGCGCAGGCTGAGTCTTATCGGTTTGATTAAGATCTTCTTCTGGACCATTCTGAACCAAGTCCCATAGGTCGTAACCTAGAACCTCAGAAGCTTCAGCGAAAGTGTTTTTAATAACTGGATGTGTTTCAGCAAGTTCCGAGAGCATCCCTACTTGTTGAGAGCCCTGCCCCGGAAATACAAAAGCAAGAGTTTGCGACATGATGTCCTCAAATCGTCAATTAATACACGCCCTATGAATCAGGCCAATCGCCGTAGTTTACAACATTCATAGGTAATTAAAACTGTGTGAAGGGTATTAGGTAAGCCTTGCCTCTATTTCGCTGCAAATCTTACGCGGTATATCTTGTTCTATCTCTGCCACAGCTTGATCAAGCGCATACCCAAAGCACTGCTGATTAGCTGATCCGTGGCTTTTAATAACTATTCCTTGCAGACCCAACAAACTCGCACCGTTACGACGCGATGGATCCATCTGCTTTTTCAAATCAGAAAGCACCGGCTTAGCCAATAGCGCAAGAAACTTTCTATAAAGCCCCTGTTTAAAACTCGCTTGTACTTTTTGATTGATTAAGCGCGCTAATCCCTCGCTACTTTTCAGCGCGATATTGCCTACAAAACCATCACAAACAACCACATCAGCATTTCCGGCATAAAGATCATCGCCTTCTATATAACCAACATAGTTCAAGCCACCCTGCTCCTGAATCAAGCGCGATGCCAGCTTAACTTGCTCATTGCCCTTAACTTGTTCCTGACCAATATTCAAAAGCCCTACGCGCGGGCTCTCAATATTATCGACGGCGGCCGTCATGACCGACCCCATAATCGCAAACTGAAGCAAGTGCTCCGCACTGCAATCCACATTCGCACCTAAATCTAAAAGGTAGCAATGCCCTTTAGCTGTGGGCACTGACGAAATAATCGCAGGACGATCTACGCCAGGCAACATTCTAAGAATATATCGACCAAGCACCATTAAGGCACCCGTATTACCGGCACTAACACAAGCTTGAGCCGCACCTTCATCTACAAGCTGAATAGCTTTGTACATTGAAGATTCTTGGCCATTACGAAGTGTTTGAGATGGCTTAGCTGACATAGAAATAGTGTCAGGCGCATGAACAACATCGACACGACAGGCAACATCTGAATTCAGTCCATTAAGAAAGGGCTGAATAACATCACTGTGACCGATAAGTTTTGCTGATAAACGAGAATGACGCGCTAGGGCATCGAGTGTGGCGGGAATAGTAACGCGGGGACCGAAGTCCCCGCCCATCACATCAACTGCAATGGTGTAGTAATCTGACAAGCTTATTCGTCATCCTGCTTGTTGATTACCTGCTTACCACGGTAAAAACCGTCAGCAGATACGTGGTGACGACGGTGAGTTTCACCGGTAGTTTCTTCTACAGATAGAGTCGGGTTACCCAGAGCATCGTGGGAACGACGCATGTCGCGACGGGAACGAGACTTCTTACTTTTCTGAACTGCCATGACTAAATAGCTCCTGGTTCTTTCTATTTGTTGTCGGCTTTCAACTGAGCCAACACACTAAATGGATTCGGTTTTTCGTTTTCTTCTGTCACTGCCTCGCCGAAGGAAGTGTTAATAGAGCAGTCATCATGATAAGCATCATGCGGCAAACTCAGAATCAACTCTTCTTCTATTACAGGCAGTAACTCAATCTCTTCACCCTCAACAATGAGGGGGTCATAACTGCGAGGTAACTGCTGAGCAGCCTCCTCACTGGCCGCAACTCCAAGATTAAAATCTGCCTCTACGGCAACCTCTACTGACTCCAAGCAACGCTGACACGTCATTGTTACATGACCTGTGGCACTGCCTGTGAGAGTTCGAATTCGCTGCTCATCTACTGCAAATTGAAGATCGACATTAAACTCCCCTTCTTTATCGACTAACGCCTGACAAAGATTGGGCATGTCCTTCAGTACAGCTTGGCCTGCGATTCGCACTTCCCGCTCAGCAAGTTTTCGCGGGTCTACTCGTTTAGGTAATGGACCGTTTGACATAAGCGCGCAATTCTAGGGCCCGAAGCCCGTCCTGTCAAAGACTTTGGGGTTTAATTCTACAATAAAACCGCTAATATTTATGCCTTCGCATATTCATGGTCAAAAAATCACATGAGAAATCTAATTTTAGCCTCTAGCTCACCCTTCCGTCGCCAAATTTTGGACAAATTAAATTTGGAGTATTCATGCATTTCACCAGACATTGACGAATCGGCATTAGAGAATGAATCAGCAGAGGAATTAGTTGCCCGCTTATCTGCTAGCAAGGCACAAAAAGTTGCCGAAGAAGCGCCTAACTCATTGATTATCGGATCAGATCAGGTTGCAGTTTTAGGTAATGAGATACTCGGCAAGCCTCATACACATGAGAATGCTGTTACACAATTACAAAAACTATCGGGCAATGCTGTTACATTTTTAACGGGTCTTTCCTTACTTAACTCAGACACCGGCCAGTGCCAAACAGAAGTTGTGCCATTTAAGGTTTATTTTAGAGAGCTCACCACCTCTATGATCGAAAACTATCTGCGCGCTGAAGAGCCATATAAATGTGCAGGCAGCTTTAAATCTGAAGCATTAGGCATTGTACTGTTCGACAAACTCGAAGGCGAAGATCCGAATACACTTATCGGCCTGCCTTTGATCCGATTAGTAAGAATGTTAGAGAAAGAAGATCTAAACGTTTTATAAAAAAACGACCTTATAAACATCAAACACAAAAAAGGAGGGCCAAGCCCTCCTTTTTTATTCTTCTATCACATAAAGTGTTTAACGAAGCTCATGACTTTTCGTATTGACACCCAGCTCAGCAGCAATACCTTTCGCAAAGCTTACACCTAGCTCATCAACAATCTGCTTCCAAGGCTCCTGCTTCGGAGAGTAATCAACCAGCCTCTCAACTTTAATTACTTCTCGTGCAACGTAGCTGGAACTACCTAACGCATCAACCAAACCAAGCTCAATTGCCTGCTCACCACTCCATACTAAACCGCTGTATAGATTTGGATCATCTTTAAGGCGATCACCACGACCTTTACGAACCTGATCCACAAACTGGTTATGGGTTGTATTTAGAACACTTTGCCAGAACTCTTCCTCACCGCTGTTTCTCGGAGAATAAGGATCCAAGAATGCTTTGTGCTCACCCGCTGTATACAAACGACGCTCAACACCGATCTTCTCCATCAGATCAACAAAACCAAAGCTTCCTGCTACAACACCAATAGATCCAACCAAGCTAGCTTTATCCGCATAGATATAGTCTGCCGCGGCAGCTATATAATATGCACCTGACGCACCTATATCTGTGATAACAGCATACAGAGGTTTATCAGGATAAATTGAACGCAGACGCTTAATCTCATCGTAAATGTAGCCAGACTGTACAGGACTTCCACCTGGGCTATTAATGCGTAGTATTACCGCTTTAGCGTTTGGCTCTTTAAACGCCTCACGCAGTGACCAGATGATATTATCCGCACTCGCATCATCGTCTGAACTGATCACACCTTTTACTTCAATAATCGCCGTATGAACCTGCGGTTTTACATCAGTAGCGATATTTTTACCGGCGAAGAAAAAACCCAAAAGCGCGAAAAGGTAAACAAATGTGAGTAGCTTAAAGAAAATTCCCCAACGGCGAGCACGACGTTGCTCTACAAACAATCCATTTAGAGTTTTCTCAATTAACTTCCACTCTTTTTTGCTTGCACCATCTTGTTTAGCATTCTCAACAGCTCGCTCTAGCTTACTTCCAGTTGCTGCTGAAGACTCCTGCTGCTTTGGAGCCTCATTTTGTTCAGATTCATTCCATGGATTATCAGACACACATTTCTCCTGTATCAGGCAAATACACCCTGATTTTCTAACCAATTTTCCAATTCCGGAAACTCATGAACTTCCAAAACCGGGTTATAACCTTTTAAGCGATGCAAATGATGGGCACCGTAACTGACAGCGATAACATCTATACCAGCTTGCCTACCCATCTCTAGATCATATTCAGTATCACCTATCATAACAGCCTCAGAGGCTGAGACACCGGTTTCTTGTAGAATTTCCTCTAGCATTAGAGGGTGAGGTTTTGAGATAGTTTCATCTGCGCAACGAGAGGTTTCAAATAAATAACCTAAACCCGTTTCAGCAAAAACACGATTTAAGCCTTTTCTACTCTTTCCTGTGGCTACAGCCATCCGCATACCTTTACCATGCATCTGCTCTAAACTTTTCTGCGCACCAGGAAACAATGGCGAAGGTGTAGATTCATTACCTAAGAAATAACGACCATAATTCTGTCGCATCAGTTCTATTCCATCTTGATCAACCTCAGGTATTAGAATTTTGATAGCCTCAGGCAAACCTAAACCGATAATATTTTTCACTTCTTCATCGCTAGGGACAGGAAAACCGCTATCTTTCGCCGCCAGCTGCATACAGGAGATAATTTTGGCAGCAGAATCGATGATTGTGCCATCCCAATCGAAAATGAGTAGTTTGTACACTCAAACCTCTTAACTTATTTATAAGAAAGGAATCTATGTTTATATAGAAGAAACAATAAAGATCAAGATAAAGGCCAAGATCAATGAAACAGTCAGCTTAATAGGCTTTACTTAAGCTAGTTCTTGCTTTGTAGCAATCGCATAACGTATATTTTGCAGACATTTTAAAAAAGCCGACCTTTATGCAATTAAGTCGATTTACAGATTATACCCTTCGCGTTTTATTTTATGTTTCTACTAACGATGACCGTCTAGTAACGCTGGCTGAGATAGCAAGTTACTACGACATTTCTGTAGAACACCTCCGTAAAGTCGTACACGCCCTGTCTAAAGCGGGCCACTTAGACACTTACCGAGGGAAAAAGGGCGGTATAAAACTAGCTAAGCCACCAGCAGAAATTAATATTGGTGAGATTGTTGCTGACGCAGAAGGAAGACAGCCTCTGATTAACTGCGGCCAACAGCGATGCCGACTAACAGGTTTTTGTACTCTTCAGCATGTACTAGACGATGCTCAAAAAGCCTTTATGCAAGTCCTAGAACAGTACACACTGGCCGATATGCTTAATAACGACGCTATGCGCAAAAGCTTAATTGTGAGCAAAGCAGATTAATTAGCCATCGCCATGGCTAATTCTTCTTTCTTATAATTGAGCTCCAGCCAAGGGAACAGATTGCGCTCTTCAAATCGTACATGTTCCTTTAACAGCTCACCAAAACGATTTACCACGCTTGAATCATTTCCACCCAGCATGCTCAATAATTGCTTATGATCTGCAACAAGGCGATCAGCTAGTGACTCTCCTTCACCTACGAGCAATGGCAACAAAGCACGCTCTTCTTGATCAAAATGAGGCTTTAATTCTCTGTATAGAACTTCTCTTTTAGCCTGCCAGTATTCATCAACCTCTCTTTCAGCTTCTTTTCTTAAGTCATTGATATGTTTAACAGTAACTAAAGCTTTATGATGATCATGACTTAGTGGAATTAGTGCCTCTACTCTTTTCATACTTTTTCTACCCTCACAATAATTTGCTATGTATCCATACAAGATCATTTAACAAATCTGCAAATAAATTTTGTAATTTTTCAGCTTTATTCGAACAATCTCTTTATAATGTATTTAATATACATTATATTGTTTATTGATTCATTACAAATACATTTTATGTGAGGACTTATGGTTATTTGGAGCAATACAGAGTTAGTTGTCTACTCCCTGGTGCTAGGTATGATCTTATTTAAGTTCTGGACTGTATGGCATGTATCCAAAAAAGCCCAAGCCACTATCGAAGGGCGAATGATTTTCTTATGGGGAATTGTAGGAATGAGCACATTTGTTTTACTTGCCAAGACTTACATTTCTTACCAAATGAGCACTATTTAAAACAAAAAAGCCCGCTATAAGCGGGCTTTGAAAACACACTAACTGAATTAGTCTTCAGTAAGCTCAAGTTTTTCAGCAGAAACAAGCACGCCGTTGTTGTCTGCATATACGTACTGACCTGGCTTGAATGTAACACCACCAAAAGTAACGTCTACGTTTAGCTCACCAAGACCTTTCTTTTCAGTCTTCATTGGGTGGCAACCTAGCGCCTGTACACCAATATCTAGATCGCTGATTGCGTTAACATCACGGATGCAACCGTAGATGATAATGCCTTCCCAGCCATTTTTTGTTGCTTTTTCAGCAAGCATATCGCCAAGCATTGCGCGACGCATAGAAGCACCACCGTCGACAACAAGCACTTTACCTTCACCAGGTAGAGCAACCTGCTCACGAACCAAAGAGTTATCTTCAAAAGCTTTTAGAGTAACGATTTCGCCACCGAAACGCTCTTTACCACCAAAGTTACCGAACATTGGCTCAACAACCTGTACCTGGTCTGGGAACTGATCACACAGTTCTGGCAAAAGATCTTCCACAATATGCTCCTTAAACTGGATAACTGCACCTAAGAACAGGTGCTCTCAAATTCTAAAGGAGGTATATTCGCCGATTCATTGTGCAATTGCACTACTCTTTTGGGCTAGGATTGAAAATGAGTTTAATTCTTAATAAAACAAGCTCTCTGAAAGCGACGATAGCTATCAGTACATTTGTATTTCTAGTTGGCTGTAGCCAAAAACAACATACATTTTGCATTGATAATACTGACAATTGCTCTCTGCCTACCCCTCCTACGCTCAGTCAATCAGCCCCAATCACGAAAAACAACAAGCAAGAAGCGCTAGTTACGCGAGTAGAATATAATCCCTCAGCAGCGATACAGTCACAAGAAACTACCAGGCACAATAAAAATTCCGCCCAAAATTCAGTAAAAGTAATTGAGCATATCCGTCTACCTGCTCCAAAGGATACGCGCAATGCAAACCTTACACTTGATGATGAAAAGAACAGTAGAATAAGTACAAATGACATATACACCATACAACTGGGTGCTTATAAATTAGAATCCAGCCGACAGACTGCTATCTCTAGTCTTGAGAATAGCGAAAGCTTAAATTTATATAGCATGACCAATGGCTACCTAGGCCTTTCGTATGGAAGATATGAAACGCAATCTGAAGCTCTAGAAAAAGCAGCACAACTTAGAGAACGAGGATTTCAAGATCTCTACATTACAAAAGCTCGTTAAACAAAAAACGCAGCTTTAAGCTGCGTTTTTAAGTTAGAGTTGATAATTACTTATCCTTCAATAGGCTGAGCAATTTCTGAATCGGATGCGGCAATTGTAGATCATCAATACGCTTAACCTGACTACGGCACGAGTAACCTGTCACAAGTAAGCGATCTTTATTTTCTGGGTTATTTACCACTTCAGACCAGCTCAACTGGTAGATCTCACGGGATGTCTCAACGTTCTGAGTTTCATGGCCGTATGTACCCGACATACCGCAACAGCCCACTGCCTGAATATCCAGTTTTAACCCCATCGCTTCGTAGATCTGTTGCCACATACGAATACTAGGCGCAGCATTGGTCTTCTCAGTACAGTGTGCCATCAGCTTAAATTCAGTTGTAGAGCGGCTAGCTAGATCAAAAGTGCCCAGCTTATCTTGTTGATTGCTCAACCACTCTTGAATCAACTGGACTTTTGGCAGATCTTTCTCCGGAATTACATAACCGTATTCCTGACGGTAAGTCAGCGTCATTGACGGATCTATACCGATCATTGGTACGCCAGTGTTATCTAGCTCTTTTAGCATCGCACTGTTAGATTCAGCTGCTTTTTCAAATGCTTTCATAAAGCCATGCACATGCAACGGTTTACCATTTGGTTTGAATGGCGCCAATAGAACATGGAACCCAAGCCCAGAAAGCAAATCAACAAGATCCAACACCAGCTGCGTTTCAAAGTAACTTGTAAATGCATCCTGTACGATGATTACAGCATTACTGCGATCCTCTTCACTCAAACTCTTTATTAGCTGCGGTGAAGCGAACTCAATACCACGCACCTTCATGCCAGAGATCAGACTATTGGTACAGATGGTAGGACTATCGACCATACCTGCATGCTTACGGAAGATCGCTTTAAGCGCCTTATTCTGCATCGCCCAGTTGTATGGCGCTGGGAACTTAGACAACCAAGGAATCATGTATTCTAAAGAGCCCACCATGTAATCCTTTGCAGGACGTAGGTAGCGACCGTAGTAGACCTCCAAGAAGCGCGCACGGAAATCTGGAACGTTAACCTTAATAGGACACTGACCAACACAAGACTTACACGCCAAACACGCCATCATGGATTCGTGTACTTCATGAGAGAAGTCGTACTCTTCCTCTTTTTTCTTGACTAGGGTGTTTTTGATGCGCTTTGGTAGAGAAGCGATAAAGGAGCTCCCTTTAACACGCTTAGCTTCTTCAACAAGATCCGTACCATTTTGCTCCATCAGGCGTAACCATTCACGAATCAGTGAAGAACGACCTTTAGGCGAGTTAATGCGCTGACGGGTACCTTTCCATGAAGGGCACATCGCGTCATTTGGATCGTAGTTAAAGCATGCGCCGTTACCGTTACAGAACATGGCCTCTTTATACTCTTCACGCGTTTCTGAACTGATTTGGCGATCAAATTGGCCACGCGTCGGTACTTCATCGATCTTAAGTAGCTCAGCACCATCGATTGCTGGCGTAGCGATTTTACCCGGGTTCATTTGGTTGCGTGGGTCAAATCCACCTTTGATTCGTTGTAGCTCAGGATACAACTCACCAAAGAACTCGGGCGCATATTCAGAACGAACTCCTTTACCATGCTCACCCCACAACAGACCTTTGTATTTAACAGTAAGCGCTACCACTTCATCCGTGATATCACGAATTAAAGGTTCCTGTAGCTGATCTTTCATATCGATAGCTGGTCGTACGTGCAGTACACCCGCATCAACGTGACCAAACATACCGTACGCTAGGTCTCGATCATCCAGAACCTTACGGAACTCCATGATGAAGTCAGCAAGGTTCTCGGGTGGTACCGCAGTATCTTCCACGAATGGGATCGGACGCTCTTGCCCCTTAGCGTTACCTAGCAGACCAACAGCCTTTTTACGCATAGCCCAAACTTTATTGATCTCACCGGCACCATAAACAACAGAGAAACCAAAGCTCTTACCAGCCTGACCCGCAACCGATTTAAGATGCTCTTCTAATCGCGCCACATCGGCTTTTAGAGATTCCTCATCATCGGATGTGTACTCAACTAGGTTGATACCACTGATCTCCGGCTCACCTTCTTCTTGCGGAAAATAGGCACTCACCGTGTCCCAGATAATATCGCCCATCGCAAGATTAAGTACTTTAGAATCAATGGTTTCTATGGATGTTGGGTTCCACTCCATTAAGTCTGTAGCGTCACGTAAAGATGATTCAAAACTATCGTACTTAACGTTTACCAATGCAGCGAACTTAGGAATTGGTAGAACATTCAACTTAGCTTCAGCAATAAAAGCCAAAGAGCCTTCACCGCCACACAATACCGAATTTAGATTAAAACGCCCTTCCTCATCACGGATATGCGCAAGGTCATAACCTGTAAGGCAACGGTTTAGTTTAGGGAACTTGGCATCGATCAGGTCTTTCTTCTCGGTGAAAACTTCATCCACCAATCTGTGCACTTCACCAACACGATCATCGCGCTGCTGTATCTCAGCCAGCTCTTCATCAGAAATCGGCTTAGAGTTCCAAAGCTCACCACCTAAGAACACCGAATTGAGCTCAAGTACATGGTCACGTGTTTTACCGTACATCACCGAGCCCTGACCACTGGCATCAGTGTTGATCATACCGCCGACTGTTGCACGGTTACTGGTAGATAGCTCCGGTGCAAAGAAGAAACCATATGGTTTTAGTGCACGGTTAAGTTGATCTTTTACAACACCGCCTTGAACACGAACCCAGCGCTCTTCAGCATTGATCTCCAACACCTGATTCATGTGCTTAGAGACATCAACAATCAAGCCATCTGTTAGCGACTGACCATTTGTACCTGTACCGCCACCACGAGCACTCAGCTTTACTTCGGCAAAGCGGGACTCGTCTGCTAATTTAGCAATCAGAACCAAATCATCTGTAGATTTCGGGTACAACACACCCTGAGGCAGCATCTGATAGATACTGTTGTCTGTCGAAAGAACGATACGGTTTGCGTAATCCTGATTCAGATCGCCGGCAAAACCTGCTTTCTGTAACGCTTCGATAAACTGAAGGTAAATAGCTTCGGTAGTTTCGACTTGGGAAAGACGAGGGATCATAATACTGCCTCTATAAATGAACGTACTTCAAGAGCAGTGCTCAATTGCTCTCATGCAGTCAAATGCTCAATTTGTGATATTGGGCGCAATAATGCAGAATTATCATTTATCAATCAAACGATAAAATCCAATAGATTAATCGATAATGACGAATAATATCTCCATTCGACATCTACGCGCATTTGTTGAAATCGTTGCTTGCGGCAGCTTTACCCGTGCAGCAGATAACCTGCACCTGACCCAATCAACTCTTACAGCAACGATAAAACAGCTTGAAGATCAAGCCGGTTTAAAACTCCTAGACCGCACTACCCGCCGCGTTTTGCTAACCGGTGAAGGCGAAAGCTTTCTTCCTGTGGCAGAAAAATTGATCTCAGATTTTGATACTGCCTTTAATGACCTACAAGCCACCGCGACACAACAACAAGGCCAAGTGGGTGTAGCTGCGTCTCCGTCAATGATTGGTCGTGTACTGCCTTTGATAATCAAAACTTACCACCAGCAATATGAAAAGATAGGCATCTATCTTCGAGATGACAACGCAGGCGGTATAGAACAGCGAGTGCTCGAGAATGAAGTGGACTTCGGAATTGGTGGTAACCACTCTAACCAGTCAGAACTTAAATACCAGCCAGTATTGAGCGATCGTTATGGCGTCGTTTTACCACTCGACCACCCTTTAGCAACATTTAAAGAATTAGATTGGAGCCAAGTTAGTAAGCTTGACCAAGTTCACCTAACTGAAGACACTGGCACACGCACACAACTTTTAAAACTACAAAAAGAGAATAACCTGGACCTAAAACTACAAGGCGCCTTAATTGAGGTATCAACCCCAGCAGGCTTAGCGGAGATGGTTAAGACAGGTATTGGCATATCCCTTTTACCTGCCCTTGCAGCGAGTACCAACGCTTTTGATCAATTAGTCTTTGTCCCGCTGGCGAATCCAACGCTAAAACGCGAGATCTGCATTATCACGAGAAAAGGTCGAGCTTTAAGTCCTGCAGCTGAAAGCCTGCTTAAGCTTATCACCAGCCAATTTGAAACTGCGAGTCTGCCAGAGTTTGTCGAGATTAATTAAGAGAAGGTATTTAGGAGCAACTTATGAATCTTCATAATTAGAGAGCTCGATAAGATTACTGTCAGGGTCTCGCAAATAAACCGAGACAATCTTACCTAAAGCCCCTGTACGAACCACTGGCCCTTCGAGCAAAGTCACATTGTGATCTAGCAGATGCTGAATCACCTCATCGATCGGCTGCTCAACGATAAAACATAGATCCGCACTCCCAGACTGAACTTGATCAGCTTTGGGCTCAAATTCATTGCCGAGTTCGTGCAAATTAATTTTTTGATTACCAAAAGCAAGCGCTACACGATCTCCCTTAAAGACAACCTTCTCCATACCTAACACCGCAGTATAAAACTCTACAGCGACATCTATGTCTTTCACGGTTAGGACAAGGTGATCAAGACGCTCAATCTTCATAACACTGACTTCTTTAAGTCTTATCAATCTTCATCTTGCATTGCGAATGAGAAGATCCCAGCTTCAAGCCCAGCTAAACGAGCAACAATACATGACTCTTCTTCATCTGTTAGAACCAATGAATCCTCATTGGGAGTGAAGAAATACTTATCCTTAAACACATCAAACTGAATCTTACCGAGGATACGACCTGTCTGACTAATACAATCCAGTTCTTGCTCAATTGGAAAGAACAAAACCATCAAACACTACCTTTCATAAAACTTCTTTGCGCGGATGATAAGCCTTGATAAAGCTATACTCAATGCAGTCATGTTCTGTTGTATCAAATCGCTCATACCTTGTTCAAAGCATAAACAGGAAAAACAAAAGACGTATCCACTTAAGCGTTATAACGGCACCTTTTCTTATAATTTGCAGAAATATATTGAAACAGAACCCACTCAATGAATAGAATTGCTGCCTTATAATTCACTCATGTTTAATAAACACAAAGTATTTCCTTGTTAAACATAGAGTTAGCTCAACTTAGTAGATTAAGACCGTATGAATTCTTGTTTCTGACACACCGTTTATTGACCCCGGTCAATCGGTTTGTAAGAAATAGCATCTATATTGTCCTTCGGCTAAATTGAACAATAATAATAAATAAATGCGTGGTTACCGGTGAAGAAGTCCGCTACATCTATTCGTAGTTTCCTACTCCAAAGAACATTTATCTTTTCTGTTCTTGGATTTCTAGTTCTTGTTTCTGTTACTCATTATGCGTTCACTAAGAGTATTGAAAAAAATGCCAGCGTCATGGCCGAGCGTATTGCAAAACAGACATTTAATTCTATGTATCTGGTCATGAGTCAGGGTTGGAATAGACACCAACTAGAGCAATTCATGAAACAGATGGAGAAAGACAATAAAGACAGCGATCTAAGCGTCTCAATCTTTCGTGGTAATCTTGTAACAGAACGATTCGGTGAGATGGAATCACCAGCCTTGTCAGATACGCATCGTCAAGTGCTTGAATCTGGTCAATCGCAACTGGTTTCCACTGACGATAGCATCAGTTATTACTACGCCCTTAACGCCAAAGAAGTTTGCACCCATTGCCATACCAATGTAACCGATGGCGATACTCTAGGCATGATCGAGGTGACTCAAGAGTTAGATAAATCCCTACTTCACGCCAATCGTGAACTGATCTTAACCCTTATTCTTGTTTCCCCATTGCCGCTTTTACTCGCATTTTTAGCCACGCGACAAATCACATCTCGAATAGATAATTCCATAGAACAACTTGCCGATAGTATCGATAGCATTGAGTCAATTTCAGATCTATCTCGACTGGAAGAAGGTCGTGACAGGTTAGCATTCCGTGAGTTACAAGATATATTCTCCCAAGTAAAAAACCTCTCCTCCAAACTTAATGATATAGCGGTAGATAAAGAGCTACTTGAGTTTGAAATAAGGCTATTAGAAAAATTTGTAATAACCTCAGAAGTAGTTCGAGACTGGCGCGAATATGTAAACTTCCTGATCGTTGATATCAATAAGGTAATGAACGTTTACACTATGTTCTCCATCTTTAAGGTAGATAACGAAGTATTCGACCTAGAAGTATTCTGGCTGCAACCTCCGAGCGAGCGCACCCGTAAATCAATGGAAAGCGCCATCATGAAGCGTCTTGCTCAAGATGGCTCGCCATTCGAACTTATTGACATCAATATTCGCCACAATATGGTGAATGAGCATGCTGAACCGATGGATCTAGATGATGATGCGATTGAACTTCAATGCAAATCTCTTCTGGTAGAAACGCCTAAGATTGGCGGTATTGTCGGTATCGGAGTTCATTCCGATACCATCCAAGACACAACCAAGTTACTTGTTCTCGAGAGTATTCTTTCTACCCTGCTTAACGTAGTCGGCTCTGTCCGTGCGATCTACAAATACACCAAAGATCTAGAATACTATGCAACACGAGACCCCCTAACCAACCTCTATAATCAGCGAATGTTCTGGGAGCTGTTGGATTATGAATTAGACCGTGCAGATCGCCATGATTATAAAGTAGCGCTATTGTTACTTGACCTAGATAACTTCAAGAGCATAAATGACGGCTATGGTCATAGCTGGGGCGATAAGCTCCTAGCAGATTTCTCCGAAGCATTACAAAACGCATTAGGCAAAGACGCTATCATTGCCCGCTACGGTGGGGACGAATTTGTGATCGTATTACCAGAAAGTGATGTTGCTCACGCAGCGCAGGTGGCTGAAACCATTTTGCTTACGAGCCGCAATCATTCTCTATATTACGATTCAAATACTTTCCTTAAGTTAACAGGCTCTTTAGGTATGGGCATCTACCCTGATCATGCCAAAAATAAAAAAGACCTGTTTATGTTCGTTGATAATCTGATGTATCGAGCGAAGAACTCGGGCAAAGATCAAATCGCACTGCCTAATGAGAACGAACTAGTCGATATCTTTAAAGAGATGTCAGACAAAACCGTATTAGTAACGCAAGCGATTGAGCGTAAAGAACTGATTCCAGCTTTCCAACCTATTGTCTGCTCTAATACTGGTGAAATACATGCTGTTGAAGTGCTAAGTCGTATCAAGCTTTCAGGCGACAGGCTGATGAGCGCTAGCGAATTTATTGAGATTGCAGAGTCTATTGGCAAGGTCCACCAGCTGGACTATATCGTCATGGATAAGGCTTTTGAGCAAGTTCAAGCAACAGGTTACGAAGGTAAGATCTTCATCAACCTCTCTCCGCGCTCAATCATCATTAGTGACTTTATACCGACCATTAAGCAACTAGCCGAAAGCCACGCTATCAACCCAGAGAGCGTTGTTTTCGAAATAACCGAACGAGATACCGTCAAGAATATCTCCGTATTAGAAAGCTTTGTGATGAGCCTGAAGGACAAAGGCTTCAAGCTTGCGATCGATGATTTTGGCTCTGGCTTCTCATCCTTCCACTATCTCAAACATCTGCCAATCGATTATGTAAAAATCGAAGGTGAATTCATCGCTAACATGGCAAACGACGCCCGTGATATGGCCTTTGTAAACAGCATCTCTCACCTATCTCAAGAACTCAATGTCGAGACTGTTGCTGAGTTTGTTGAGAGTGAAGAAGTATTGGAATTGGTTGAGAAAGCCGGCATTACCTATGCGCAAGGATATCATTTAGGCAAACCAAGCCCTGACCTTGAAGGCATATTAAAAACGACTGAAGTTTTCGTACGCTAAAAACTCAAACAGCCTGCCAAAAGCTTTTGGTAGGCTGAATACTATGTAATATTCCAGGTTTTCGTTAACTAAAAGTCTTGATATACAGCGCCTCAACTTTATCTCTTGCCCATTGAGTACGACGCAAGAATTTGAGAGAAGACTTTATTGAAGGATTATTGTAGAAACAGTTGAGTTTAATCTTTGCATCTAAACCTTCCCAACCATAATGATCCACCAAACGAGTCAGTATTTTCTCTAACGTCAGACCATGCAGAGGGTTATTGGGTTGCTCTTGGCTCACTGCTAATTCCTAGTACATGAAAATATACAGTTATCTTATCAGAATAACCCCAGAGCATGATGATTATTAAAAAGAAAAGGATCATTAGATTATCGCCCTATCTATTGATGTGGGGCAAGAAGCATCGGTTATAGAACAAAGAAGAAAGCTTGATCAACAAACCCAACCAACTTATGGTTGAGAATCATGTTCTAATATCTCAAATTGATAATAAAAACATCAAAATACTGACCCTAAGAATAAGTATTAATAGACCAAGCGGTAATGCCTATATATTAGCGCTTCCTCTATTCTGTATTGAATAAATAGAATTACAGCGCACTCAACGCCACAAACACAAATTCAATACCTACAAGGCTACATTGAAGTCATTCGATAGCAGTACGGAGTTTACGTTTGATTAGCAAAAAGATCCGCCAAGTTTTTTCTGATTTATCCCACTCTCCACTTGCGCAAAAAACTTTGCTACAGATGAGTATTCGTCTCTCTGTTGTCATCACCCTTGCCGCTATAATCAGCTATGCACATATTTTTGGCATTTTGCATGATCAAGTCGAAGACAGCCTCCGAGTTTACATCACCGAGCGAGGCGAGAAAGAAAGTCAGATTTTCCTCAATGCCCAGCTCAACCACCGATTATTTGAAGAACAATTTTTAAAGCAATGGCCGGAGCGCTCTAAACAAACCGAGCCCCAAGATTTTGATCTATTATTTGAAAAACGTTCTGATCAAACCCGTAGACTAAGCAAAGAAGCTTTTACCGGCATTCACCGCCCTGATGGCACCATTAGCCAGCATATCAGCGCATTTATAGGTACCAATGCGCCGAATACCAACGAGTTCGCCAATAAACTGCAGTTAAGTTACCAATTAATCGATCGCTACGCCGATGCCTTTACACAGCACTATGCCAATCTTTATGTCTCGATGCCGGAAAACGTTAATATCGTATACTGGCCAAATATTCCTTGGGGGGAACAAGCAGAATCGAACTTAGATGTAACCATTGAAGAATGGGTATATATCTCTACCCCGCAGAACAACCCTCAGCGAGACCATGCCTGGACAGGATTGTATTTCGATCCTACCGCTAATGAATGGATGGTATCCCTGGTTACGCCTGTCGATTATAACCAGCAACACCTGATCAATGTCGGTCACGATATTCTACTTAACGACCTGTTCGACAGTGTATTCAATGACAAACTGCCAGGTACTCACAACTTTGTTGTCAGACAAGATGGCCGCATCATCGCCCACCCCGATTTAACTGATGAGCTAAATCGTACTAAGGGTATTCTTCATGCTGAAGACAGCAACAATTACACTATTGCCAATCATGTAAACGAAGTACTCTCTTACGCAGGAACTCATAACGAGTCGACCTTCATACTAGAACCGGATTCGGCCAATGCCCTGCTCGCCATCACTAAAATAGATGGGCCAGATTGGTATTTTGTAACCGTTTACCCTAAGTCACTACTTTCATCTACAGCATTGCAAACCGCCTATATTGTTTCGGTAGTGGGCATCCTATCTTTGATAGTTGAATTGGTCATTTTGTTCTTCATCCTAAAAGGCCAAGTAATCTATCCTCTAGGCATTTTTAGACGCTTCTCAAATGCTATGGGCGACAATGATTTTGAAGCAATCAAGGACGTTAAGCGCAGCTCTATCGCAGAGCGTAAAGATGAAATGGGTGAACTGGCCACCACCATGATTACAATGGCCGAACATATAGAACAACACCAAATACTGCTCACAGACGAAGTAAACACGAAGACTCGAGAGCTCAGCCAAGCGCATGAAGTACTCAAATCTGAGGCGCGCTCTAGAGAAGAGATCACCCGTTTACTGCAAACCATCGCCAAAGATGTTTCAGGCCTTCAAGGATTAACCTATTTTGAAACTCTAGGTGAATTCCTCTCAAATACACTCGATGCAGATATGGTTATCATTTCTAAGCTTTCTGAAGATAAAGAAAACATCGATGCCCTTGCTGCATATATCGACAAGCAAAAAGTTGAAAACCTTAGCTACCCTCTAGCAGGCACCCCCTGTGAAACAGTAATTGAAGAAGGGTCGATGGTATTTAATGGTAATGTTCAAGAACTATACCCAGACGATGAAGACCTATTTAAGCTCGACCTCAAATCCTACATCGGCACCCCAATGTACGATGGTAAGGGTCAGGTAATTGGCCACCTAGCGGTCTTAAAACGAAATGTATTTGAACAAACAGGTAAGACGCAGCTAATAATCGACTCGGTTACCTCTCGCGCAGCTAGCGAGCTTATAAGAAACGTACACGAACAGATCATCCATCATCAAGCTCGAACTGACGCCCTTACAGGTTTATATAACCGTGCAATGTTTATGGATCTGATGTCTCAAGCGATCCACTCCGCAGCCCGCCATGCACGTAAACTAGCGGTTATCTTTATCGACTTTGACAATTTCAAACTCGTCAATGACCAACTTGGTCACAGTGAAGGCGATAAATTACTCATAGAAGCAACAAGAAGGCTTAAAAGCACACTACGCAGTGAAGATATTCTTGCACGCTTTGGCGGTGATGAATTTATTGTCCTACTTCCGCAAATCGATGATAGCCAGTCAGTCGAAGCCGTAACACGCCACATGCAGAAGCTACTGGCAAAAGACGTTCAGCTCGATACCACCGCACTAACCATATCCTGCAGTATGGGTGTTGCCATCTACCCTGAAGATGGCTCAACAACCGATACCCTTATCAATCACGCCGATACCGCCATGTATCGGGCGAAAGACTTGGGGCGAAACAACGTTCAGTTCTTTACCGAAGATATGAACGTTCGAATGGAGTTACAGCGCGAACTAGAACACGACCTGCGCCAAGCGATCAGCAAACAAGAATTTCAGCTTTACTATCAGCCAATCATCAACATCCAAACTGGAGAAGTAGCTAAAGTTGAAGCATTGATACGATGGCAACATCCTCAGCGCGGCCTAGTATCACCTGATCAATTCATACCCTTTGCCGAACAAAGCGGTCAAATTGTCCCGATTAGCGAATTCGTATTAAAAAAAGCCTGCATTGATCTGCCGAAACTCAAAGAGCATTTCAAATCTCTTAAAAGTGTTTCTATCAACTGTTCGGCCCGTTTATTTCAAAACAACACCTGGGTTCAGGATATTAGAGATACGCTAAATGAATGCGCGGTTAGCAGTGACGAAATAGAGTTTGAAATTACCGAAAGCTTGTTCATGGATAGCCATGATCAATCTGTTATGCAAACGCTGACAGAAATTCACGATCTCGGCATCAGCATTTCACTTGATGACTTCGGAACAGGGTACTCTTCCCTTTCCTACCTAAAACGAATGCCCGTTGATTGCCTCAAAATAGACAAAAGCTTTATTAAAGATGTACTCACGCAACCTGAAGAAAAACAACTGGTAGCAGGCATTATTGATCTAGCTAAAAACTTTAACCTAGAAGTCGTCACTGAAGGTGTAGAAACACAAGAGCAATACCAACTTTTAACCGAGATGGGCTGTGACCTTGTACAAGGCTATTACTTCTTTAAGCCTGCCCCTTTAGACAAGTTGCTCACTGAGGATGCAGAACTAAATCTGAAGTGAGTTTGTTGGCGATTTACGGTGAAATTTATAGACATAATGACTCCCACGAGGTGCTGACCTCCGTCCTCTCGTGGGTTAGCTGAAAGCCAGCAGGAATCAGTGTGCCTGTACTTGACAGCGGGAGTCATACCAACGCTCGTGGCACGGGCAGACGCGTAGCGGCTGTCCTAGCCAGCTTTGCTGGCGAATGTGCCCACCCTTGTTAAGTTTCAATTGTTTTAATTCCATTGGTATCTTTGAGTAATTCAGCGATTTTATATAGTTCTTCATACCCCGAGAGAGCGACTCTTTGTCCATTTTTAAGATAGAGATCGAGTCCGCTAATCCCATTAGTGCCTTTGATAACCTTTACTTGGTCTATTTCATCAAAGGGAATTAGTGCTTTATAGTTTTTACTGGGCTCAACTAGCTTCAAGCCTTTCTCGTTCACTTCGATATATTTTTCAGCTTCGTTATTAAATGTCTCGAAAAAGTAATCTCGATATAAAAGTGTAAAATACACAACGAAACAAACAGCGGCAGCAGCTGCCCATCCACCTCTCTTATTTTCAATATATGCGATAGCAATTAATAGCCCGGCTACAGGAGCCAAGGCTAAAAGCATTTTATTAATAGCAACTGAATTTTTTCGTGTGAACTTCATCGTGTGAGACTTAACGCCTGCCGCAGCCGCGGACAAAATGGGCGCTTGTTTTGCGGCTTTTTGCAAAACAAGTGACCGTTTTGGCAGTCGGTTGCCGGCACTTGTTAAATGCATTGCATTCTCCTCGAATCACTGTAACCTAATAAGCTCTTCGTTTTGTCAATTATCCTTGATACTTGGCTTAGCGCTCACTTTTGAGGCGGCCAAATGACAGACCTACGCGTATGCTACCAAACTATTGAGTTTGGAAATATAGATATTCACCTTTGCACGTTACGTAACAAGCAAGAGTTTCACGACCCTGATGGGGTTGCCGAAAAACTGGGTATTTGTTCTGCTGCATGGCCTATTTTTGGAATTATTTGGCCATCAAGTTTAGTACTCGCGCACCACATGAGTAATTATGATATTGGCACCAAACGAGTTCTTGAAATTGGGTGCGGAACCGCTCTGAGTAGTCTATTGCTCAATAAAAAGAATATCGATATCACAGCAACTGATTATCATCCTGAAACAAATAACTTTTTAAACAGAAACACAAAGCTTAATGGGGACAACGCAATACCTTTTGAAAGAACTGGCTGGGCAGATAACGATGATACTTTAGGACGCTTTGACTTAATAATAGGCAGCGATCTGTTGTATGAAGATGTACACGTCGAATTACTCACAGGGTTCATTCAGGAGCACTCAAACCCACGGTGCGAGGTCATAATCGTAGATCCAGGTCGGGGTAGAAAAAACAAATTGGCAAAAAAACTACTTGATCTTGGTTATGTATCAACGTTTTCTAAGCCAGAACATACCGATTATTTAGATAACGATTTTAAAGGCGATATTCTAACTTTTTTGCGCCCAGAATAGGCATTTAACGCCTAAAGCAGCCGCGCAGTTTGCGTCGGATGCCTTTGATTGTTAGAGGGCCGGTAATACATAGCTGAATGACTTAGTATTAATAGTGAATTTCACCCTCCTACTTTCAGGTAAATACTCAACCACTTCAGATATCGACTTACCTTTAAAGAAATCCCCTACTTCATTTTCTTGCAGAACACGACTAAATATAACCCCTTGGCTTGGGCGGTTTTCGCTTAGCATTGGCACTTCAACATTAATACGATAATAACTTTTGTGTCTAAGCTCTTTTGCTACGTAAACCCTACTAGTAATAGTTGCAAGTAAGCACGTGTCACCTAAGTAATGCTGCTTTGACATACCTGTGATCTCAGCTTCCTCGAGAGAAAACGGTTCAACATCCGCATATCGATAATATTTACTTGAGTAGAACTTTTGAGAGCACTGCTTTTTCTTCTCAAAATGATCTCTTTCAGTGATTGGTAAATATCCCCACTCTCTAGCGATACTAAAAGAGTCATCACCAGAGCTGCATGCAGCCAATGCTAGTGAAACAAGAACAACGGCAAATACTTTCATCGCGCCTCTCTAACGCCGCCATAAAGGGCGGAGCGCATGCGACGTCCAGCCCTTAGGGCGATTTTTGATGGCCTTGTTAAAATTCAACATTAGAATGGCATACCCTCATTAATCGAATAACCTTTTGGTATGATCTGCTTCCCAACGAGATCCGGAATCCACTGCGCATTTAGATATTTAACGGGATCAGCAATAATGTCTGTCCAAACTGCGCCAGGAAAAACAGTTAAAGACCAATGATCACAATCCCAAGCTCCATAAAGTTTTTCTTTAGGAAGCCAAAGTAACAGAAACTCTGGATCATAAGCTTCACAGGTACTAGAAAGACTTACTGCTGGAACTTCGTAGTACCCTTCATTGGCTTCAGGACAAACCCAAACCACGCCTTCGCTTAGTTCTTCAAGAGAATGTAAACCGATAAAACCTGCTTCGGCTTTGGTGTGGTCATACTCGAGTTGTAGACCTTGACGGAGAAAATCCTTTAAATCTTTTTCGATTTCCATTCGATTTCCATTTTGAGTTTTAACGCCCAACATAAAGGGCCGCAGCGCAGCGGCGGTCCAAGCCCGAAGGGCGACTTTTGATGTTCTTGTTATGTGTTTTCAAGAGATAATTTACTCACGAATGCCTCGAGCTCTAACGGGAAAGTATTTTTCAAGTTCCCGAAATACAAACTCAACTCATTGTTTCCTTGTATATGACACGCATATGACTTTTCCATGGGAAGAACCCCTGCCTCATCTAAACCTTCAAACACTATAGTGTGCTCGTTTGTACCGTTAGGCCTTATAACAACCCAATATCCAGAGATGTCATAATCATTCCCTTGTAATTCCTCATCAATGATCCACTTAGACTCGGCCAAGTTTCTCTTCAATAGATCGAGATGCTCAATGCTCATAAGGACACATAACGCTCAAAGCAGCCGCGCAGTATGCGTCGGATGGCTTTTCTTGTTAGCTGCTGACGTTTTACCAATTTTTCAGCGCCCGTTTAATTTGTTGAGTATCAGATGTAAGAACTGCTTCAGCGCACCAATTTAAAAAGTTTCGTACTACAGTGCGCTGCCTAGAGTTACACCGGTGCTTAAAGTTTAAATAGGTATAGTCTGCTTGCTTACACCGCCCATACTCTGCTAGAGCATTGGTGGTATACATTTCAACTAAACCTTTATCTTTATTCCTAACAACCCAAAGCATGTAAGCAGGCACATAAGCGAAATGATCAAAGTCAGACTCTATCTCCAGTAAGTTTTCATGGCTTTCGATAAAATCATCAGACAAAGGCTCTGACTCAACTTTAGGAAACGCATCCCTGATCTCTTCTAGTATTTCCATATTGCCTCGGTGAAGCAGCTAACGCCCGCATTTGCGGCTGGTTTGAAGCGCAGCGGAAAACCAGTCCGACAACATGCGCTTGTTAGGCGCTTTCGTTACGCTGAAACTGATCTGAGTACCAGTCGCTTATTAGTGTCTTTGATTTAAAAAATACCATTACAAATAGGAAAATGGACTTTAAAGGTATATTTTCTATTCGTAGTAAATGAGTTCTGAATGTGGCATTTTCAACCTTTACTCCTTGAGCTAGATTTCCCATGTAGCGGTTTTTGGCTGCATCTCCTTCATAAACATTTATTGCTAGATCAAGATGATTTACTGTCGACTCGCTAAAAGGTGTGCCCATTGCATCGTCAGTGTCCAGGTGAATACACCTTCCAATTGTGATTCCTACATCAGAATCTTTTTCTGAGAGCTCCTCAATCATCATGCTGAGGTTTCCATCATTGTTTCTCTTGGCAATTACGTCAAGGCGACGAATTCCTTCAACTTTATATTCCCAGTATTCTTGGTGGGATTCTTTCGATGGCTCTTTGGGATACAAAATATATGAAGATCCTTCTTTGCTTCGCTTATGAATATTGAGGTTTTTCCACCAATTTGGGTTTGCAGGTATTAATATTTCTTCATTTATCTGAAACAGCGGCTGTGAAGAATATCTTTTAGTCGGATCGAGGCGTATAAATATCGGCGAGCTAGGAAACGTTTGTTTGCATAGCGAGTAGAGTGCAGGATTCAAATATCCATCTGTTTTAAAAAAAATACCATTTCTTTTAAATATTTCTGAGCCTTGTATATTTTCAAAATATTGTGAGTCAATAAGCTCTAAATCAGGCGACCCAGTAGAAGTCTTTCGGATACAATCAAAGAAGTCTTCTTCCCCAGAAAAAAGGGGTTGTTCAATTTCATATCTTTCAAACGATCTGCGAAGTAGCTTTATCTTCAGATCATTTCCAATATCAAACATAAATGAGAATAAAGCTAGCCTCTCAGAGGAGGTAAATTCGGTAAAAAATCCTATCTCTAGATATCCACCTAATTTCTCATAATCACTAGGGCAAAGTATTTCTTTTCGAGTATCAATGATCTCTCGCGACAATTCAGGGGATCGAATTAAAAGGTCTTCTACGTACTTTTGATTTGAAATTGATCGGTCAATGCAGGCGTTAACCCCACATTTTACTTGGTTAAAATACTCATCAATATCCATAATTTTTTCGATAGCTCCTGAACGCCTAACGCTGCCATAAAGGGCGGAGCGCAAGCGACGTCCAGCCCGTAGGGCGAATTTTGATGGCCTTGTTATGCATTTAGCCGCCACCCTGAAAGCTTAAGTTGGTACATAGTGCCCAACCAGATTTATTACTTTTAAGTTTAACTTTACATGCCCAGTAGTCTTTACCGTAGGTATCTTTTAACACCAATACCTCTTCGCCTTTTAGAAGCGTGGCAACAGGATTAACTGGCTCTCTGTTTAAAGACCCTTCATAAGCTGCATCTTCTTCTTTCTCAAACACTGACACTTGATGCTTTGAAGCAACAGCTAGTCGATCACTTGAGCAACCAGTAAAGGTAAAGGCTTGAGCCACAATAAAGTAATTCAGCTTCATTCTGTTACCTATGCATAACGCCTAAAGCAGCCGCGCAGTATGCGTCGGATGCCTTTTCTTGTTAGGTTTGAATACTCGCCAAAATTTCAAAAGCAAACCATATATAGAAGAAATCGAATAATAAGCCGATCCAGCGAGCCAAAGTATTTTTGTGCTTAGCGGTTGAACAAATGTAGCTTGTGTATGTTGTTCTACCACTAAAAAAATTCCTGATTTCTATGCATGCAATACCCAAAAATATTAAAGCACCGTACGCATATCCAGGCACTTCATTTGCTAAAAATATAGATCTCAAAAACACGAGACCGAAAAGAAAAGCGAGAATATAGCTAGTTAAAACACCCAGCTTTTTGGTCGTAGGGTTTCTCCCCATTGATACATCAGTAGCCCATAGCCACATAGAATTTTCAGGAAGTAATTCACGAACTGGAAGTCCTGCCTCATCATCTATAGCTTCACCGTTCTGTAAAGCATATTGCCTTTCTTTAACTTCAGTAGGATTCAATACAGCAGATGAACGACAATTAATGCAGTAATCCTTACCTTTGTCGTTAGGCGTATTGCATACACGACATTTCCAGTTGTAATCCATAATGAAACCTAACGCTCAGCTAAGTGGCGCGCAAAGCGCGTCATTACTTAAGCGCCTTGTTATGTGTTTATTAAGATTCACCGTCATCATCACTGTTGTTATCAGAAGGGTTCTCTAATTGACGATTGCTGTTCACCTCGCCCCAGAAGATAATATCTAAAAACAGCCAACCCAAAAAACCAGCTATCACCGCCCCACCAAAGCCATATTCAATATAGGAATTGAGGTTTAAGACACCAGGTTCTGAATTATTAGCTACATATATAATTCCGATAAAGAAACCTAGTACAGCCCCAATGGTTAAACCTTGCGTTCTATATTTAGATTCGACTTTATCAGGTTCCATGCTTAAACCTTTATTAGTGGTGACACATAACGCTTAAAGCAGCCGCGCAGTATGCGTCGGATGGCTTTTCTTGTTAGCTGCTAATCGAAATACCATGAAAAAATTACTCCACCAATAGTGTCAGGAAGCCAATACTTCACCTCTTTCATTTCATTACTGCTTAATTGCTGTAAATTTGCAGTTTCAACGTTAGCAGTTAATTCAGATCTAGATAAAAAACGCCTAACTTCGCACAAATTACTTGCTGCATTTTCGATGCTGGGTTTATCAATGAATATAAACTCGTCGGCCTCTTTGAGGGCAAAAGCAGTTAAAGGAACAAAACAATTTTGGAGAATATAAAACTCGTTATCCCTATCACTGACTAGTGCAGCATAATAATTTTTCGGGTAATCATAATCGAACACTTCTAAAACATTTAGAGCACCATAACCCTGCAAGCTGAAGCAGAATGCTTGGAAGCTTTTAAATGGCAGCCTTCCTGTGTCGTAACCCGTGAAATTTCGAGGTAATTCCATTTTCTCTCACACAGCTAACGCTTGTGGCACGGGCAACCGCGCAGCGGTTGTCCAAGCCAGCTTCGCTGGCGGATGTGCCCACCCTTGTTATAAATCAAACCCCAGCCCGTCGTATTTTTGTCAAATAATAACTAATACCGTTGGCCCTCAAAGCTAAAAATATTCCAGCTATTAACTCTACGCTAGGGCCTATTAGATATGTTACATAGCTAGCAATATCTGGGTCTGATGCATAAGTTCCACTCCATATTCCGATAAATGAGGTGGATAATTGAGAAACAGCAGAGATAATAAAGAAGACACCTAAAACGCTAAACAGCACTTCTTCAAGGTCGGGCTTAGGGGAGTCAGTATCAGGGAATTGCTCTATGACTGAATTGCTCAAGTTCCAGAGTTTGCGAGTAATGAACCAGGCAACTATAAGGGTAATAGCAGTAACAATAGCTGGTAATGTAGGTGTTTTATCTAAATCAGGAAGAGTAGCGTAAAGCCCCCAAATTGATGGAATAGAAACCACTGCCATCACTATGAAATAGATGGCAAAAAGTTTGAAACAAATTGCCGAAATTAGCTTCCCGCTCACATTGTGCTCCTTGATTTATAACGCCTCAAACACCGGCGCCGTTTACGGCGTCCGAGTGCTTTGACTTGTTAAGTTTTTTCTTTAGCCCTGGTGCAGTAATTAGTGGCTCAAGGTCACTCAGATTTTGAATGCCATTTAGAAATGGAACTGCATGATTGAGCAACATAGACTTACCTTTGTTATTGAAATCTCTTTCGAAGCCCTCTCTAGTCTTGCAAAACAATTGGTCAGCTCTGACACCTACGCCAAACTTAGAATGAAGGTAGCCATTGATTGGGCATCCAATTTCGTCTGGGTGTTTGGCTTCAAAATCCTCATCAAAGCTAGGATGGAACGCGAAAACCATAATGTCGTACTTAGGCTTTCTTAGTGCTCGCCATGCGCTGATGTAATGATAAATTCCGTCTTCTGTTTTTCTCCAGAACACGGCCTTTTTAGAGTTAGAACAAGTAAACCCATGCTCTGATAGAGCTCCCCCGAAGAACTCTTCTATCAGTTTGTATCTTTGTGCTGTGGTTAGATCTTTGCTCATTACTATCCTTGAAACTTAACGCTCAGCTAAGTGGCGCGCAAAGCGCGTCATATTTGAGCTGCTTGTTAAATGGCATAGCCGCCAAGCCTATTAATAGTAAATGCAACATACTCTCCAATAACCTTTCGGTCGTTGGTATGAAATACATCTTCTTCTATTAATACCCCACAATCGACCATGACAGGGTTTATAGCAACAACTTTGCCATACGCTCTGTATTTCCAACCTTGTATTTGCTCAAGGCACTTTTTCCTTTCTGGATTTCCTTGAAACAAGGATTCCCACGATTCACCTTCATTAACCAAGTTTGAGAACTCAAACTCAAAGGTTTCTCCAAGTTTAGGCATAGTGTCTGCATCATGACTGATTTCATCCATCACGCAGTACTCACAACCGTCTATTTGAATAGATGCCTCAAGATATGTGCCTTCTGACGAAATAAGAGTCGCTTTCATAGTTGCTATTTAACAGCTAAATATATGACAGATTGACGTGTTTAAACACGACAATTTGACATATATCTCCAAGAATATAAATTAGAAAAGTTTTGCAGATGTTTGATTTTCATTAGCTTTCCTTGCTTTAAAAATTTTGAGCTTTGTGAAAAAGCGTCAATTTGACGTACTATCCTTGCACAACATACAAACGGATGAAACACTGTATATAAAAACAGCACAAGGATGTGTGTTATGCCCTCACCTTTTATTCAATTAATTCGCGATCATTTGCGTGCACGCCACTACAGCAAACGCACTGAGCAAACCTATATCTACTGGATTCTCAATTACATACGCTTCCACGACAGAGAGCACCCTAATAACCTAACGACTGTAGACATAGTCAAATACCTAGAGCATCTTGCTCTTAAACAGAAAGTTTCCCCTTCAACTCAGAAGACAGCATTAAATGCCCTCATGTATCTGTACAAACAGGTACTTGGCTGGGATCCAGCATCACTACAATTAGGTGATTTTCATCGTGCTCAAACACCCAAAAAACTTCCGATAGTTCTGTCTAAGTCCGAATTAAGGCTTATATTCTCTAATTTACAGGGGGAGTATCTAGCTTGTACGAAAATGATGTATGGCTCAGGATTAAGATTAATGGAAGTATGCAGGCTTCGAATTAAAGACATCGATTTTCACAGTCTCTCTGTCACTGTAAATGATGGCAAAGGCAGAAAAAATCGTATAACTACATTATCGGAAGCCTGCGTTGCTGATTTACAAAGACAAATAGAGATATGCCAAGCCTATTACCAAGAGGATAGAGAAGCTGAACATTGGGATGGGGTCTATCTGCCCTATGCTCTTTCAAAAAAATATCCCAATGCCCCTTTTGAATTTGCATGGCAATATTTGTTTCCAGCTAAGGCTCGCTCAGTCGATAAACGTGAAAACAATGCGATCAGAAGGCATCATATTTATGACCGATCCTTACAAAGAGCGTTTAAAAAAGCAGTCTTAGCATCAGGCATCAATAAACCTGCAACCTGCCATAGTCTTCGCCATAGTTTTGCAACCCACCTATTAGAACGCGGCGCAGATATCAGAACCGTTCAAGAACAACTAGGCCATAGCGACGTAAGAACCACTGAGATCTACACCCATGTACTTAATCGCGGTGGTCGAGCTGTTATTAGTCCATTACAAGATATATAGAAACAGTTTTTAAGAGCTAGATTCAATCTAGCTCTCAGATTAGCCGGCCATCGAATACTGTTCTTCCAACCTACTCGTCCCCAACCCGCTCATTTTCTTCACTTTGATTTGCACGGGGATGCGCTCTTTCATTGCTTCGATATGGCTGATAACACCAATCATCTTGCCTGAGGCATTTAGGCTATCCAACGCATCTAATGCTGTATCTAGGGTTTCGCTATCTAGGGTACCGAAACCTTCATCCAAGAACAGTGAATCGATACTGGTTTTCTGACTAACAAGATCTGACAGGGCCAATGCTAATGCCAAGCTGACTAGGAAGCTTTCACCGCCTGATAATGTTTTGGTATCGCGAACGGTATCAGCTTGCCAGGTATCCAGTACTTGAAGCTCTAGAGCACCCGATTGTTTTCTCTGCAGCATATAACGACCATGCAGACGTTCTAGCTGTTTGTTCGCTAGGTGAACCAAATGATCAAGTGTTAGGCCTTGAGCAAAGCGGCGGAATTTATCTCCCTTTTGAGAGCCAATAAGGGAGTTCAAATAGGAAAGATCATCATATTCTTGTTTTGACTGCTCTACCTCAGCAAATAGCTGCTGTTGCGATTCACGGCGCTTTTCGTTGTCTTGTAGTAGTGCAGTGCCTTCGCCCTTTTGAAGTAAAAGCTGTTTAATCTGATTATCTAGCTGAGCCAACTCTATAGCGATTTGCTCACCATTGATCTTTTCATACTGCTTTTCTAATCCCAACTGCTGTAACTCTATTAGTTGCTGCTCAGCTTGTTTAAGTAAAGTTTCAGAATGCTGTTCAGCTTTGGCGATCTCTTCGCTTAGCGCTTTTAACTGCTGCCTCTCTTCGTCAGAAATTAGGGCATCGAGGAGTGCCAGCTCAGAATCAAATGGACTACCTTCTAGCGCTTGTTGCCATTTAATTTTCTGACTACTAAATTCAGTTTGGAGTAGACCCAGCTGTTGTTCTTGCTCAGTAATCGTTGTCTGCAAACGTGTTAACTCGGTTTCGTGCTGTTTATGTGTAGCTGATACCTGCTGGTGGTTCTGCTCAGTTTTGTCTATCTCTGCAAGCAAACATGAGCGTTCATCGGCAACTGATTTATCACCAAATAGCGTCCTACGCGTCGCTTGCTTTTCTGCCAGATCCTGTGAGAGATCATTAAGACTGTTTTGCTGATCAGTACAGAGTGCAGTTTGCTTTTCTAGCGATTGATTAGCCTGAGTTAACTCAACCGCCGATGTTTCTTGGATGCGATTTAAGGTTTCAAGGCGCTGCTGTAACTGTTGTAAGTTAGCGATTTGGCTTTCTAGCGTATTTAACCAATCCGTTAGCCCTTGTTCGGGTAGCGTCAGTCGTAATTCAGTCACCTCTTGAGATAGACCTTGCTTAACTACAGCGATCTGCTCGTTAAGCTCTTGTAGACGCTGTGTATCTTTAAGCTGCAACTGAGTTAGGTTTTCAAACTCTTTGTTGCACAGTTCTAAATTGGCTTGAGCTTGCTGTAAGGTCTGTTCTGCCTTATGGATCCCTTGCTGTTGTTGATTGATCTGCTCACTAAACTGGCGCAGCTGTTCGATTTCAGCTTGCTGATTACTAAGCTGCTGCTCGAATTGTGTAATTGCATAATCTAGCTGTTCAGTCTGGTTGGCCTCGAAAGCAAAACCAAACAGTTGCTGTAAAACTTGCCACTCTTGCAAGAGCTGCTGTAACTGCTCATTAGTCTGCTGCAGGCGGGTTTGAAGGCCAACTATCTGTACGGTTGTTAATTGGTTGTAGCGCTCTCTTAGTTGAGTACCTTGAGTCTTGAGCTGATCACGCGCGTGTTCAGCCATCACAAAGCGCTGCTCGGTTTCGCCCATATCTAGAGGTTGATAATCAGCCACTAGGGGATGCTCTTTTGAGCCGCACAGCGGACAAGGCTGATCCGGTTGAAGCTTAGCCCGCTCTGCTTCGAGATTTTGTATTTGGCGCTCTTGCTCTAACAGTCGCTTTAAATCTTTGAACTGCTGATCTTCCCTCTGATACTGCTCACGAAGATTAGTGAGATCACCTTCAATTTTCTGAGCAGTAACCTCCAGCTGACTTAACTCATTACTGCAAACAGTTTGCTCACTTTGCAGCTGGATATACTGAGCAGATAGATTCTTCGCCTGAATAAAGCTTGCTTGCAGCGATTGTTGCTGGCTGTACTGTGCTTCGATATCGGCTAGTAGACGGCCATTTAATAGTGCTTGCAACTGCTCCTGAGTGTTCTTAAAGCCGTCGATCAACTTCTCTTTTTGCGTGGTACTTTCAGATACATCTCGCTGTAAATACTCAGTTTTTTGTTTTTCCGTATCTATTTGCTTTTGTAAGCCTGAAAGGTGATCTGTCAGGTTTTTAACTTCAGCCGTATGTTGATGTGTTTGCTCTAGCTGACTACGCCATAAAGGGATACGCTCTGCAGCACCTTCAAGATGACAAAGTTCGGCTATTTGATTTTCAAGCTGCGAGGTTTCAGCCTTGGCTTGATTAATTTTGTCGTTAATCTGTTTTTGTGCTGTTTTCTGCTGTTCTAATTCAGACTGATGCTTTTTCAGTTCAGCAGTAGCGCTCTCTTTTAATTGAGTAAGCCGTTCACACTCAGCATCCAACGGCACTACTTGCTCGTTAATCAGCGTTTCTTGTTCTGATTGATGCTGTTTAGTCTGTTTTAGTTTTAGCTCTGCTTCATTAAGAGATTGCGCTGAGCTTTTATGTTGATCGGTAGCCGACACTAATTGAGCTACATTTTGCTCTTTAATCTGTGCAAGATCGTTAAGCCGTTGCTTTGCACTTTGATAAAGTTGGTACGGAGCTTTTAGTTTCTCAGCCGGTTCGCTCACTGCTAACTTTTCTAGAGAGCCTTTAGCCGTTTCTTTACGCTGCTTAACGCCTTCCTGTTCAGCCAAAGCGCTTTGTTTTTGTTGCTCAGCTTTTTGCAGATCAGTCCACCAGAGTTCCTTTGATTGCTGTTCGCTCTGCTCTTTCTCTAAGGTTTTAAGTTGTGCACTAATCGCTGATTGTTCGGATTTAAGCTCAGCAATCTTCTCATCCGATAACAACTCAACACCTTTAGCCTGTGCTTCGAGTTGTTTGAGGTGGTTATCTGCCTCTTTAAACTGCTCGTATACCTTCTCTGATATCAAGCTGTAGATAGCCGTACCGGTTAACTCTTCCAGCAAACCGGCTCTTTCATTGGCATCAGCATTGAGAAACGCTGCGAACTGGCCCTGAGAGAGCATCATAGATTTAGTAAAGCGGTCAAAGTTTAAGCCGCTAATTGTCTCGATTAGCTCATTCTTCTGCTTAACCTGCGAAGCTATAATTTTACCTTCACCGCTTTCGCCTACCTCTGCCAATTCGACTTTGGCTTCTTGTAGATTGCCGTCGACTTGATCCCTGGAACGACGTTGACTCCAAAAAGAACGATAGGATTTTCCTTTTACTTCAAACTCCACTTCAGCCAGCGCGTCTGCTGTACCGCGGGTCATTAGCTCATTAGTGCTTTTAGAGATAGTCCCTAAACGTGGCGTACGGTGATACAGGGCCAAGCAGATCGCATCTAAAATAGTCGTCTTACCGGCACCTGTTTGGCCTGTGATGGCAAAAAGACCATTATCGATAAACGGAGATTGAGTAAAATCGATCTTCCACTCACCCTTCAGTGAGTTAATGTTTTTAAAACGCAGCGTTAATATTTTCACAGGCTATTCTCCTCTGCTGTATCCGAAGCTAAAGCAGAGAAAAGATCGTCTTGATCGATCTTAGTGTCATTTAGCTGTTTAGCCTGCTCAACTTTTTCCGTTTTGCCTTTTGCGTGCTTGTTTTTAACTGCAATGGATTTTGGCTCATCGGAAGAATCACTCTCTAAAGAAAACAGATTTAGAGTGTTATGGTCTTGGTCTTTTTCCTGTCCAAGCTCTTCTGATTTTTCAAGTGCAGTGTGCTTACTAGGATCCTCTAAATCCTCTGGTTCTGAGCGATCTTCTTGCTCTTGCTCTTGCTCTAGGCAGTCATGAGCAGGATATACCGGTGTTGAAGAAAAGAACTCATCCGCTGGCTTGCTGGCAGGAAGATCATTTTCAGACTCTACCGTCGTTACGATCTGGCAGAAGCGATCTTTAAGTCGTTGAATACGGTTTTTTTCGGCTTCGGATTCGAAAACCTCATCGTTAAGCCTACGCGTGAAAACCTCATAAGCATTCAATTCAGAGAGCGTCTCTTTCTCCTTACTGACCAAACCTCGCTGGGTCTGTTTGCGGGCCCTTCTTAGCTGCAGTACCTCAACGTTTAGATTTTGGGTTAATTGCTCAATACGTTGGGTAAGATCATTCAGGTAATCTTGGGTTTGAACCTCAATCGATAACCAAACAGGAAGTTCATGCTGTTCAGCCTCAAGCTCAGCCAATTGCGCTTTAATCGAATCAAGATCACCCTTGATACTCGCCATAGGTTGGAAGGTTGGTACTAGGAGCGGTGTTATTTCTTTTAAATGGTTTTGTTCAAATTCAACCATCAATACCTGCTTTTGCGTACCGATCTCATCAAAGCTTAAAGGGATAGGCGAGCCGCAATAGCGAATATGTTCAGACTTAGCGACTATCTGTGGGCGGTGAATATGGCCTAAAGCGATGTAATCTGCTGGTGGAAAAGCACTGGCTGGAAATGCCTCTAGATTACCAACATAGATATCACGAACAGACTCGGAGGTTTTAACACCCATTGCCGTTAAATGACCCGTAGCAATGATCGGGATCGACAGCCCAAGCTCTTTTCGCTTTTGATCAGCCAGATCATAGATGGCTTGGTAGTGTTCTGCGATTGCCGTGCCTAATGAATGCGCTTTATCTTTAGCCGATTGATCAGCAGCACTTTGCATCACATCACGAGGACGAATATAAGGAATTGCACACAGGATGGCAACCGGTTCACCTGAGCGATGATTCAAGGTAATAATCTGCTGCTCAAGTTCTGATTCAACACTCGCTATGACTTCCGCATTGAGATGTTTAAGCAGGCCTTTAGATTCATTCAGCGTAGAAACAGAGTCATGATTACCGCCTAAAACCACTAACTGACAATCGAGTTTATTTACTTCGATAACGAGTTGATTATACAACTCTCGCGCATAACTTGGAGGCGAACCTGTATCGTAGATATCACCTGATATTATTAACGCATCTATTTGATTTAATTGAACTTCATCTAATAGCCATTTAATAAATTCTTGGTGCTCGGCTAATCGACTTTTTCCAATAAAGTGCTGACCTAAGTGCCAGTCAGAGGTGTGTAAAATGCGCATTAAGTAAGGCTCGGCAATCCATAGATACAATGAAACTTCACCTCCATTGAGGTGAAGCTCATATTATATTGTTACCGCTTTTAGCACCATCCATAGTCTCTGCAATATGGTGGAGTTAGCTAGGTAATTTTTCAGCGGTTAGATACTGTATTAATGCCTGTTCAGCATTAGCACAGTGATAGGTATCTTCGTGTTGTTTGAGCGTTTGGTAGGTAACTTCAAAGACACTGTCGCTAATCACTAGCACAAGGACATCGGTCTCATCCTCATCATCAGCACTAGCCTCCTCTGGGTCATCTGTGTCGAATTGATAAAAGCCCGCCTGCGGTATATCCATATCCTCTTCGAAACCATCGAGATAGTCCTCAATAGACATCTGATGAACTTCGAGCACTTCATCAGCACTGAATTCGAGAATCGAATAAGTTTTGGGTACTGAAAGGAAGTCACGTTTTACCGCATAACACAGCACCAAACTTTGATTGCGACCCACTTGTCTCAGTAGATAACGAACATCAGATTGAGGCTCTACTTCTGGTGCAGATAAATTCTTGATAATTGAAAATGTAATCACGGATTAATCTTCCAAAACGTAAGATGGCAGATCGGCTTCAGCAGGAACAGGTGTTGGTACGCCATCATCATCGATCGCTACAAACTTAAAAATAGCCTGCGTCACCTTTTCACGTTTTCCAATACGACTACGGCGCACCCAAGCTTCAACGTGAATCTCCATCGATGTACGGCCTACTTTTACAATTTCCGTGTAGACGCCCAGCACATCACCCACTTTTACTGGACGGATGAAAGACATGCTATCTACCGCCATTGTTACTACGCGAGTTTGTGCGCGCTGGCCTGCACAGATACCCGCCGCAATATCCATCTGCGACAACACCCAACCACCAAAAATATCGCCTGAAGGGTTGGTATCACCTGGCATAGCCATTGTACGTGTAGTCAGGCGGCCCTTTGTAACTTCTTGTGTTTGGTCTTGATCAGACATAATGCATGGTCCTACTTCTTAGATGGAGGTCTGTTATTCCAATATGTATTTATTACTATACCTTGGTCTATAGGGTTTTGCGTAAGTTGTTTTATGCTCTTGGACTAGAAAGCGACGCTTCAACCTTTTACCTACATTCGCTTATTGGCATAATACACACAAAATTTATCTCCTTACTCGCTCCTTAAGAGCGCAGTCATCTATAGCGGATCTAATATCGTGTTAACCACAGCAAATATCACCATGCAGTTTGGTGCTAAACCTCTATTCGAAAACGTTTCAGTTAAATTTGGCGAAGGTAATCGCTACGGTTTAATTGGCGCCAATGGCTGTGGTAAATCCACATTTATGAAAATCTTAGGCGGAGACCTAGAACCAAGCGCTGGCAATGTTTCCAAAGGGCCAAACGAGCGTATCGGTAAGCTAAAACAGGATCAATTCGCTTACGAAGAATTCAGCGTCATGGATACCGTTATTATGGGCCATGAAGAGTTGTGGGCTGTTAAATCAGAACGTGACGCTATCTACGCTAATCCAGAGATGACTGAAGAAGATGGCATTCGTGCAGCAGAGCTCGAAGGCGAGTTCGCTGAGATGGACGGCTATAGTGCTGAATCCCGCGCAGGTGAACTGCTATTAGGTGTAGGTATTCCAACAGAACAGCACTTCGGTCCAATGAGTGAAGTGGCACCAGGTTGGAAACTCCGAGTACTGCTTGCTCAGGTGCTATTCTCTGAGCCAGATATCATGCTTCTGGATGAACCTACCAACAACTTGGATATCAACACGATCCGTTGGCTAGAAGGTGTTCTTAACGAGCGTAACTGCACAATGATCATCATCTCGCACGATCGTCACTTTCTTAACAGTGTATGCACGCATATGGCTGATTTGGACTACGGTGAGCTGCGTGTTTACCCGGGTTCCTACGATGAGTATATGACAGCCTCTACTCAGGCACGAGAACGCCTCCTTGCTGATAACGCTAAAAAGAAAGCACAAATTGCTGACCTTAAGAGCTTTGTTAGCCGCTTCTCTGCCAATGCTTCTAAATCTAAGCAAGCAACGTCACGAGCACGTCGTATAGAGAAGATCGAGTTAGAGGAGGTGAAACCTTCTAGCCGTCAGAATCCATTTATCCGCTTCGAACAAAACACTAAGCTACACCGTCTAGCTCTAGAAGTAGAAGGCTTAGGTAAATCTTTTGATGAAGAGTTGTTTAAAGACCTTAACCTAATGGTAGAGGTTGGCGAGCGCATCGCTATTATCGGGCCTAACGGGAGTGGTAAAACCACCCTATTACGTTGCCTGTATGGTGACCTTCTACCGACAGCTGGCGAAATCAAGTGGTCTGAAAACTCTGAGTTTGGGTACTACGCTCAAGATCATGCAGCTGATTTCGAAGAAGATAAAACACTGCTTGATTGGATGGGGCAATGGGGCCAAGAAGGTGATGATGAGCAAGTTATCCGCGGTACGCTGGGCCGCTTGTTGTTCTCACAAAAAGAGATCAATAAGTCGGTTAAAGTGATCTCGGGTGGTGAGCAAGGCCGTATGCTATTTGGCAAGATTATCCTTCAACGTCCAAATATCATGCTGATGGATGAGCCAACCAACCACTTGGATATGGAATCGATTGAATCCTTAAACCTTGCCCTAGAGAACTACCCAGGTACGTTGATCTTTGTCAGCCATGACCGCGAGTTTGTATCATCTCTAGCAACCCGCATCTTAGAGATCACGCCTGATGGCATTGTCGACTTCCGAGGTGGTTACGAAGATTACCTGAAGAGCCAAGGCGTAGAATAAACCTAAGCGCTAATGCCTAAAAAGCCTGATTGCAGTTAACCTCAATCAGGCTTTTAAATTTTTACCCTTTGCATAAATAACTTTCAATTATTTGGTGAGCTTTATGATTATCGTCTGCCCTACCTGCAATACATCTAACCGCATTCCTGATGACAAATCACATGTCGACGGCAAGTGCGGTAAGTGCAAAGGTCCGCTACACACCCATCAACCAGCTGAGCTAGATGATCAATCTCTTGAAAAGTATGTAGGTAGTAATGAGTTACCTGTCATCGTAGATTTCTGGGCAAGCTGGTGTGGTCCATGTCAGATGATGAAGCCCATATTTGAGAAGACTGCAGCTGAATCAGAAATACTTCTCTTTGCAAAAGTAGACACAGAAAAAGCACCACGTACTAGTCAAAATATGAATATCCGTAGCATCCCTACCCTTGTGATGTTTCAAGGAGGCAAAGAGATTGATCGTGTTGCGGGTGCACTCTCAGAACCTCAGCTAAAGCAATGGATATTGCAAACCCTACAGAAGGCGTAAAAGTACTCTATGGAGCTGAACAATCAGATAGCTAAAGAGCTTGGCGTCAAAGCACAGCAAGTTAAAGCAGCAATCGAGTTATTGGATGGCGGTTCAACCGTCCCGTTTATTGCACGTTATAGAAAGGAAGCTACCGGTGCGCTAGATGATGCACAATTAAGACAGTTAGCGGCTCGTTTAGATTATCTTCGTGCGCTAGCGGCTCGTAAACTAACGATCACCGATAAGCTCCAGCAAGATGGCGTATTAACACCAGCGCTCCACCAGCAGATTAATCAGATAAATAGTAAGACTGAGCTTGAAGAGCTCTATCAACCATTCAAAAGTAAACGCAAAACTAAAGCTCAAATCGCTATTGATGCTGGCTTAGATGAACTACTCGATCAAATCATTCAAAAGCCAGATCAACAACCTTACACTTTAGCTAAAACCTTTATCTGTTCTGATAAAGGTTTCAGTTCCAAAGATGAGTGCTTAGAGGGTGCTCAATCCATCTTAACGGATCGTCTGGTAACAGATCTGAAGTTACAGGCCGAACTAAAACTACGTGTGTGGAATGAAGCCAAACTAAAGGTATCTGTTAGCAAAGGCAAAGAAAGCGAAGGTTCGAAATTCCGTGATTACTTTGCCCATAGTGAAGCGATTAAATCCATCCCTTCACATCGCATGTTAGCGATATTACGTGGTATCAATGAAGGCATACTGAAATCCGCTTTAGATATGGATGAAAACCGCTTTAAGACTTTCCTATCCAAGATGACAGGTCTTCCTCACTACGGACCTTCAGGGAAATGGCTCACTCAAGCGGTGCATACAGCCTGGCAAAGTCGTATCAAATCTAAACTCACTAAAGATCTGATAGCAAAACAAAAAGACTCCGCAGAAGCCGAGGCAATTAAAGTATTTAGCCGGAATCTTCACGACCTTCTGCTCGCAGCGCCTGCAGGTGCTAAAACCACCTTAGGGCTCGATCCGGGTCTTAGAACTGGGGTTAAAGTTGCTGTTATTGATCCAACGGGCCGTTTGTTAGAGCACACGACGATCTACCCTCACCCACCAAAAAATCAGTGGGACCAAGCAATCGATAAGCTTTTTAAGCTCTGTAAGAGGCACAATGTCGAGCTGATTAGTATTGGCAACGGTACTGGCTCACGAGAAACCGATAAACTCGTTGCGGAGATGCTCAAGCAACACGACTCGATTAATGCTCAAAAGCTTATTGTGAGTGAAGCTGGTGCTTCAGTTTACTCGGCATCTGAACTTGCTACTAAGGAGTTCCCTGACCTAGACGTATCGATTCGAGGTGCGGTGTCGATAGCGCGTCGCTTGCAAGATCCTCTAGCTGAGCTAGTAAAAATTGAACCCAAAGCGATTGGTGTTGGTCAATATCAACACGATGTAAACCAATCCGAGCTTAATCATGCACTGGAAGCTGTGATTGAAGATTGTGTGAATGCAGTTGGCGTAGATCTAAATAGTGCTTCACCTGCAATTTTAAGCCGCATTTCTGGATTGAACACAACACTAGCTAACAACATCGTTGCTTATCGTGATGATAATGGCGCTTTCACGAGCCGAACTCAGCTTAAAAAAGTTGCTAGGCTTGGCCCCAAAGCCTATGAGCAAGCCGCTGCCTTTTTACGTATACAGAATGGCAAACAGGTTTTAGATAACTCCTGTGTTCACCCTGAAGCTTACAGCGCCGCTCAACGCATAGCTCAAGAGAACCAACGTAGTTTAGGTTCAATTATCGGGGATAGTGACTTCTTACAATCACTTAACCCGCAAGATTACTCCGATTCTACCTTTGGCCTTTATACCATCAAGGACATCATCAAAGAGCTCGAAAAACCGGCCAGAGATCCGCGTCCTGATTTCAAAACAGCTACATTACAAGACGGTATTGAAAGCGTTAGTGATCTTATTGAAGGCATGGTACTGGAAGGTACAGTTACAAACGTGACTAATTTTGGTGCTTTTGTCGATGTTGGCGTTCACCAAGATGGTTTGGTGCATATTTCGCAACTGGCTAACCGTTTTGTACAAGACCCGCATGATGTCGTTAAACCAGGTCAAATTGTCAGCGTTAAAGTACTTGAAGTCGATATCAAGCGGCAGCGAATATCCCTCTCAATGCGTACTGAATAATAGAATAATTCTCATTTTAGTATTAATGAGAATTATTCATTTCTCTGCATTTATTTAATTAAAATTCATTCATTAAAAAACTATCTTTATTGTTCAAAATCAATAACTAAGAGGAGACATAAGCTATAACTAATACTAGACTGTGACCACATAGCTTGATTGAAGTAGATTCCATGGTTACAAAAACAACTAATTTACTATGGATGCAGGCTGGTGCATGTAGTGGGGATACAATGTCGCTCCTTTGCGCTGATAAACCTTCATGGCCTGAATTCGTGCAGCAATATCAATTGGATGTCCTTTGGCAGCCTTCTCTTTCAACTCGTCCTATGCGCGAGTTAATTTCAGATATAGATCTAATCTTAACCGACCAAAAGCCTCTAAATATTTTATGCATTGAAGGTAGTCTCGCACTCGGCCCTAACGGAAGCGGTATGTTTGATACCTTTGATGATCGCCCCAAAGCTTTTGTCATTAAGGAATTAGCAGAAAAAGCGGATTATGTTGTGGCTGTGGGAACCTGCGCCGCATACGGTGGAGTTCCAGCAGCTCCTCCTAACCCAACAGAGTGCACGGGTATGCAATCAAGCCAAGGTAGTTCTGGCGGCTTATTACCTGATTCATTCAGAAGTAAAAGTGGTCTGCCCGTCATCAATATTTCTGGCTGCCCTACTCATCCGAACACAATCATTCAAACCCTCATTGCCATCATCAAAGATTACCCACTTCCTCTTAATAATTTTAACCAGCCCGAGGCCTTTTACAGCACGATGGTCCATCAAGGTTGTACGCGGAATGAATACCATGAATACGATATTGAAGAGGAACAATTCGGAGAAGCGGGTTGCTTATTTTATAACTTAGGCTGCCAAGGCCCTTATACCACCGCAACTTGCAATACAGAACTATGGAATAACCGCAGCAGTAAAACACGTGAAGGCGTGCCTTGTTTAGGTTGTGTTTCACCAGACTTTCCTAGGGATGCGCCTTTATTCAAAACTGAAAAGGTAGGTGATATACCAGTAGCACTACCATTAGGCGTCAGCCGACCACGGTATATGGCATATAAAGGCCTCGCAAATGATGCGGCTCCAATCAGAATCATTGAACGTAAAATGAAACCTTAAGTAGTACGGTTATGAGCAGAAGAGTAAAAGTACAGCTAAACCGAGTAGAAGGTGACCTTGAGCTAGAACTTGAAGTGGATCAAGGGGTCGTCACTAATGCTTGGTGTATCGGCACAATGTATCGGGGTTTCGAGCAGATACTCATTGGCCGAGCAGCCATGGATTCACTGGCGATCACCCCAAGAATTTGCGGCATTTGTAGTACTGCGCATCTATATGCGAGTGTACTTGCATTAGAATCCATGTCTCATATCACGCCACCGCCTAATGCCATCAGAGTAAGGAATATCTGTTTGTTAGCTGAAGAGATTCAGTCTGATTGCAGGCAAACATTTCTGATGTTTACCCCTGATCTTTGCCATCCTAACTACTCCAAACTCAAGCTTTACGATGAGATAAAAAAACAGTTTGAGGATATGACTGGGAGCATTTATCAAGATGCTGTCCGATTTAGTCGCAATATAATTGAAATCGTCGCTATATTTGGTGGGCAGTGGCCTCACTCTTCTTATATGGTCCCTGGAGGAGTCACTTCTCTCCCTGATACCAATAAAGTCATTAGTGCATTAAGTGTGGTCGACAACTATATCAATTGGTTAGAAACGAAAGTCCTTGGTGTATCCATAGAGCTTTGGAATCAGATTGACAGCTTAGAAAAACTTAATGAACTCACCGAAACAGGCAAAGGCGCTGCGAGTCTTTTCTATCAATTCGGTAAAAATATCGCGTTAAATCAAATTGGCGGGGGCTGTAAATTATTGATGAGTTATGGCTCCCTTATCGATCCAGATAATCCAGAAGATACATTACGCAATCGTGGTATCTACGATGCTACAACCCAAAGTTTCGAGCCTTTAGATCAAGAACAGATTACTGAGGATATCAGTTACAGCTGGTACCATGATGACCAAGCTGCACCACGTCATCCTCACGACGGTCTAACTCAACCAAAATACGATCCTGACAGCAAGCGTTACAGCTGGGCTAAAGCCCCTCGCTATAAAGACCAAGTCGTGCAAACAGGACCATTAGCGCAACTGATTCTAGATCAAGATGCTCTTCTTCTTGATATGTTAAAGAAGCAAGGTGGCAATACTCTTCTAAGACAATTTGCGCGCATACAACGCCAAGTAAGATCTATAGCCCTATTGAAAGAACAGCTGAACGGGCTTCTACAAAATATCACTGAACCCACAATGACCCACCAACCTCTTCTTAATGGAGAAGGTATTGGTATGATTGAGGCCGCTCGAGGAAGTCTCGGTCATTGGGTAAAAGTAGAAAACGGCACCATCAGCGGCTACCAAGTAATCACACCCACCGCTTGGAACGCATCACCTAGAGATCAAAATCAACAACCTGGTCACATCGAAAGCAGCCTAATTGGTATAGATATTCAAGATATAGATGATCCTTTATCTGTCGGTCACGTGGTCCGCTCTCATGATCCTTGTTTAGTATGTACCGTACACCTACTAGGCAGTAACAAGAAACACCGTTATGGAGTGATTTGATGACGGTGATTTTATGCTTTGGAAATGAATGGCATGGGGATGATGGCTTTGGTTATGCAGTCTATAACACTCTCAACCAAACCGATTTGCCGTCAAAAGTAGATCTTTACTATTGCGCTACTAATAGTCTGACAGCTACTCGTTTGATCAAAGACACATCGCGATTAATATTGGTCGACGCCTACCAATCCGACAGCAACAATGCGGGTACACTACAGTGGTTATCTAAAGATGAGTTCCAGACAAGCTATGCCAGAAACCTTCACGATGGAGGCTTAGAAGAGCTTATTAAGCATTGCGACATTTTGTTTGACTCACAAGAACTTGTGATTGAGATTTTGACGGTAACAATCCACCAAGTCTCAAGCTTTTCTGAGAAACTTTCTCCTATTATTGAGGAATGTGTCCCTGAAGCCTGCAATCAGATCTTAAACCGTGTGAGTCAGGAGCCGCACTATGTTTGCTCCTGAGAAACAAATGACCCGTTTAGTTATTGAGCGAGAAGTGAATATTCAAGGTCATATCCGCTGGGTTGCTCACCCTGAACACAAAAAAAATCGACTATTAATAATCGAGCATCAAAAAAAACTATACGCCCTACCGCTCTATTGCCAGCACGCACATGTTTCGCTTCTTGAAGCCAAAATGGATGACAATGGAAAGGTTATTTGCCCTAAACACGGTTTAACCACTGACCTAAAAACTAATCCAGAAGCTTTTACTGTCGAACGACAAGGTGATTTCTTTGTTACAAATACCCTTCCTCTAATTGAAACCAAAACAGTAGAAACATGTGAGGAAGATTTAGATCATCAAACTGAATTAGAGGCATTAAAAACAGTCAATTCAGCATTGCAGAAAAAAGTACTATCGAACCTAGAGTCAATGGACTCAATGCTAAGTGAAGTCGAGCATAAAAAGGTAGAGTTAGAAGCAAACAATCAACATCTACTTTCGGTCAATCAGCTGATTGATAGCATTACTAATACAATGGAGGAGTTCTTAGTCGTCACCGATAATCAGGGACGAATCACCCGGGTAAATCGTTATGCAGAATCCATTTTAAATGTAAAAGCCAAAGAACTAATTGGAAGCTCGCCCGACAACTTCCTTCGTGACGAAACCCTTACTGAAATCATTGAAAAGTTTCCTGCAAAAAACTGGGACCAGAGACCATATTTATATCGCGCAGTTTATAGCAACGATGGTTTTGAACAAGAGATACGCTTTCGTGACCCAACAGGCCGCCATAAAGATGTTAGCCAGAAATATTTTCTGCTAAAAGGCACTTTAATTTACGGGTCAGCGGGTAAAGAGGAAGGGCTCATCCTTTCTGCTACAGACATATCCGTAGTAAAAGCTAAAGAGAAACAGAAACGCCAAGCAGATATTGAGAAACACCTACAGTTGCTTCAAAGCACCTTATCCACCATCAGTCAGGGTGTGGCTATGTTTAGCGGCATAGGCGATCTACAAACCTTTAATGAGTCATTTACAACCAACATTAATGTAGATTCCGACATACTAGCGCAAATACCGGGCTATGAAGTTCTATTTAGCAACAACCAAGAGATCTTAGACCCGCAACAGATACCGCCTTGCCAGAAATTGATCTCAGATAAATACCAATGGGTTCAGACATTTAAAGATGGAAGAATAATTGAATGTGAATCTGCTCCTACGCCGACTGGAGGCTTTGTAGTTACGACTCGTGACATAACTCAGAGCAGGAAAAACGAAGAACACATTCGCCTCCTCTCAACAACCGTCGAACAAAGTTCTAGTGAAGTCGTTATTACAGATACTGAAGGCACTATTGTTTATGTAAACCCTATGTTTACAGAAAATACAGGCTATAGCGCAGAAGAAGCAATCGGTCAAAAAAGCAGCATTGTTCAATCTGGCGAAATGCCAGATGAATTTTACAAAGAGCTTTGGTCAACTATCAAAGCCTCAAATAGATGGAAAGGCGAAATACTCAATAGAAAAAAATCAGGTGAAAAATTTTGGCAGTCAATGTCTGTAACGCCAATCTTTGATAATAACGGTGTGATTAGTCATTATTTATCATTAAAGGCCGACATCACTAAACAGAAAAGAGCTGAGAAACGCTTAAGATATCAAGCTGAACATGACCTCCTAACTAATCTACCCAACAGGTCTCTATTGCTACATCAACTTGAGAGCTCCATCGTTGATGCGAGAGATAATCATAAAGCGTCTGCAGTTCTCTTTATGGATCTAGATAATTTTAAAGACGTGAATGATACATTGGGTCATTTGAGTGGCGATATCCTTCTGAAGCTTGTCGCTAGACGATTGCAGCAATGCTCAAAACCAACTGATTTGGTAGCAAGGCTTGGTGGTGACGAATTCGCTATTGTACAGAATGACATTGCTTGCCTCGATGACCCCAAAATTCTAGCCGAAGAGATAATCTCTTCAATCACCCGCCCATTTAAAGTTGATGATCATCTATTACATATTGGTATTAGTATTGGAATCACTGTCTTACCTACTGACGGTTTAAACACGGGTATTCTGTTACAAAATGCAGATATGGCAATGTATGAGGCCAAAGGGGTATCGGGGAGCCATTACCATTTCTTCGATTTAGACCTGCAAAAAAGCATTCAATATAAACGTACCATCGAAACGCATCTTCATCATGCAATTGAATACGATGAACTTAGTCTTTTATTTCAACCCAAAATTGATATTCAAACAGGCTTAGTTGTCGGTGCAGAAGCTTTATTACGATGGCAAAGTAAAGAGCTTGGGAACATATCTCCAGCTGAGTTTATACCGATTGCTGAAAGAAGCGGTCTGATCATCAAATTAGGAAGCTGGGTATTAGATAACACGCTAAAACATATCGCTGCATGGTCTCAAAGCAATATAACTGTACCTAAAATTGCCGTTAACCTCTCAACGATTCAGCTACTCGATGCCAATTTAATACTGGATATAGAAACTGCACTCAACACTCATCAAGTCCCCGCTCACAAGCTAGAACTTGAGATTACAGAAACAGCAGCCATGTCCGATCCTGAACTGTCACAAGTTCAATTAGAAGCTATAAAGAACACAGGAGTTAGTATCGCACTAGATGACTTCGGTACAGGTTATTCTTCACTGTCTTACCTTGCCTCATTACCTGTTGATCGAATCAAAATTGATAGAAGCTTTGTTAATGACATCCAATTTTCTAGCCAGTCCAAAGCCATCATTGAATCGATCATACATCTGGGCAATATTATGGGTAAAATAGTGATTGCTGAAGGTGTAGAAGAAAAGGAACAACTCTCTTTACTGCAAGGCCTAGGCTGTCATGAAGTACAGGGGTATTATATTTCTAAACCGATTACAGCAGATCAATTTATTCATTTTTTGAATAACAAGAAATAGGGCTACGCATATATGTTTATTGCTATGAACCGCTTTAAAATCATTCCGGGTAAAGAAAATGATTTTATTGAAATTTGGAAAAACCGAGATACATATCTAGATGAAGTGCCAGGCTTTAAAAGCTTTGATTTGTTACAAGGCCCTAGCTCTGAAGAATCCACTATTTTCATCTCTCACAGCATCTGGGAATCGGAAGAAGCTTTCAAACAATGGACGAAATCTGAAGCGTTTAGAAAAGCACATGCCAACGCAAAACCTGCACAAGGTATCTATTTAGGGCCACCTCAATTTGAGGGTTTCACCAAAGCCTTTTAAGAAATAAAAAAGCGGCTGAATAAGCCGCTTTTTTTAATCTATCAATGTATCTATAAGATCGATCATGAACTCAGTTTGCTCTTCCGTCATGACCTCCCAACCTTCTAGATCCATACTTTGCAGTACACCTAGCCCTTTGGGGTCATTTCGCATACTGATCAGAAACTCTTGGAATTGTGGAATCAAAGGTTCTAACTCCGGGGAAACCAATAAGGCATGATGAACGTCACTGATTTCACTCGCCACCAATACCTTCATCTGTTTACGAATCAGTTCGGATAGATCGTCGTAGGCATCCTTTAAAAAGAATCCAGCATCAGCCTCATTATTAATCAGGCGCTTAGCAACAATCACATAAGTATCAACCGTACTCAGTTCGGTATTAGAGCCATCTAAATCTGCAGGCTCCAACATAATCATACCAATCCGGTTTACATCAGGATCACTGGTAGCAACCAGGCGGCTATTTGGCTTTAGATCTTCTACACAATTATATTGGGCATCTATATTGCTTGCGATGATCGTTTCATCAGATTTGGAAATGGGGCGTACAACCGCTTTAAATCCCAATTCTCGAACAAGCATTGAAGCGTCAAATGGATTTGCGTAAACAAGATCATACTTACCATCTTGAATATCTTTTCTTTGCGCTTCAAAACTATCGTAAAGCTCTAAATGAACCGGTCGGTCTAATTGGCGTTGTAACCAAGTGTTAAAAATAAACCAACCGGAGATATGATCCGGAGAAAAGTCCGGACTCACTGTTAAATTAAGCTTCAAGGAATCACCCTACTTCATGGTTAAATACAAGGCTTCGCTTTCTGCTATTTTTCGAAGGGAAGGCTTTCGCCTTACAGAAGTATAACCAACGACAGAACCATTACGGACATTTGGAATGACAGTCGCTTTAACCCAATAGTAACTGCCATCTTTACGTAAATTCTTTACGTAACCATGCCATTTTTTTCCGGTCTTTAGCGTGTCCCACAAATCTGCAAACGCTGCTGCAGGCATATCTGGGTGTCTCAAAATGTTGTGATTTTGCCCAATTAATTCTTCCTGAGAATATCCAGACATTTCGACAAATGCCTGATTAGCATGGGTTATAACTCCTTTCGTATCCGTACGAGAGACTATGAGCTTACCTTCTGGGTAAGGCTCTTCTTTATCGAGTATTTGAGCGGTGCGAGTTTCACCGCCAAAATATTTGATGACAATTTCTTGAACGCTTTCAGTCTGCGGTTCTGGCATCAACTAACCTAAAAAATTTATAGAATTTTCCCGATGGCTTCTGCTGCACGTTTAACATCAAGAAAAATCAAACCTAAACGGGCGTTTGGTTTTGCCACTACAGTTAATACTGACTCATGATTCGCATGAGTCATCAATATATAACCCGAATCGCCCTTAACAAGAACCTGCTCTAGATCCCCACGTGCTAATTCATTTGCTGTTCGCTCACCAAGTGAAAGCATTGCAGCACTCATGGCCCCAACTCGATCTTCATCCAAACCAGCTGGGAGAAGAGCTGCGATCATCAGACCATCAGTTGAGATAACAGCGGAAGCTTCAATCTCTGCTGAAGTCCCATTTAAGTCACTCAAGATTGAGGTCAACATTTCTGAGCGCATAAAATTACTCCTTTAATGTAAGGCATTAAAATACAGTTATCTGAAAATGGATCATTGATGGATATCAATAATCAAGATAACGCCTTGCTAAAACGCTTAATAAATCTACATAATTTCCTTGGTTTAAACGTGGCATCTGATCAATAACCAGCACAAAACGTTGATGACCAAGGTGAATCACCCAAAAACCCACTTGACTTAAACCAACTGGATCTAACATTCCCCAAGACTCACCCATAAATGCAAGATCTCGGTTAAGTAGTAAACTGTGACGCTCGTGTAAAGAACTTAAATCTGCAGCCAACGCGCAAAGCGCCTCAGCATGATCTGCTTCATAACCTGTTGATCCAAGACAAAATCCATGGTTATCAGCCAAAGCAACCTTACCTGTGCTTGATAACCCAGACAGCAACTCGGGTAATATTTGCTCAATAGAATCGCTGATCATTCTGGATGGCCTTTTACTCAATTGAATAAAATTCTTATCCATAAGTTTATCGAACAGATCTTTAGCTTCGCCTTCATCAAGATCCGTCAATTCCATAACCAATTCATGGCTGAATGGTAAAGAGACATCAGAACTAAGAAGCTGAAGCAATAAGGCCCTTGCATCATCCGGCTCAGAGCCTACAGTCGCGTAGAAAGCCCCTGCCGGACAGATCTGAATAAATTGATTTTGGATAGTAGCATTTGTCACAAAATAACTCCGATACCTTTCCTAATCCACCGCATCATTCCTGAAACCATCCAAGTGAATATGCACCGCACATAAACGTAAATACAACACGTTGCGGTATATCCAATATTCTTACAATATCCAGTGCGGTCATCTGATGACCACTCCATACATCACTAATTTCGTAACAATCAGGGACGGCCTGAAATGTTTCAAAATCAGGCTGCACTGTTAATTGCATTAACTTCTCTGGGTTCATTCCATTTAATAGTCGCCCTCTAGATGTCCAAAGGGCAACTTTCCAAATAAGTGACTCTATATTCTCTGCTATGTGTTTTGTTTTATCTTCTAGGTTGAAATCACCTTTTGGTTCAATCTCCAACTCCCCATACCCAAATCGGGTTAAGGCGAGTTGATTTAAAAAATCATCACTAAAGGTTGAGTAAAATAAATGTTGATCAGGGAAAATAAACATCTGACCCGGCAACCCAGTAATCTCAACAGGCTGATCGAGTTTAACAGCTAGGTCAACTGCTTCTGTCATTTTAACCAGTAAAGAACCTTCAGGGTTAAAGAAGATACTACGACGCTCATCTGGGCGTGATAAATCAATATCTGCTGCATTACCGCAGCATTGTAAAATCTGCTCTTTAGATAAGGTAGGAGCAGGCTTAACGCTGTTATCTTTAAGCGTTTTTTCTACTTTTTCTGCACGTTTTGCTAACTGTTCTTTTTTCTTCTGATTATCGAGAAGTTTCTGTTTAAGCTTTTTAGCTTTTTGAGCAGCAAGCTTTTTCTTTTGCTCTTCTTTTAAACGCTTCTCTTCTTCTAGTTTTTTCTTCTTCAGAAGGAGTAATTTTTTAGCCTTTTTCTTAGCTAAGATAGCTTTATGCTTGGCTTTTTCAGCTTCAAGCTCTCGTTTCAATTGCTCTTCTTGTTCGCGAACATCAGCTTCAACCTGCTGTACTAAACGATCTGATGCACTAACAACTAGCTTGCCTTTAATTAGCTTTTGCTTAAGCGCTTCGCCTTGTCTTTTACGTGCATAATCTCGACTTCGATAAAAATCGAGATCATCCGGATTAATCTCTTTTTTTACAGGCTGAGCAATATCCATTTCGGTTTCAGGAAAAGTTACTTCGAAACCTCTGACAATGGATAAAAGATCTTGGGCAGTGTGTGGTTTTTTGAGAAGTGTAAAACCGTCCCAAGCAATATCTCTAATACTAATAACTACACGACATTCGGCCGCATATTTATCAATCAGAGATTTACTGAGTAGATTATCTTCTTCACCCTGATCGCCATTAACAACAAGAATCTGTGCGGCACTAACGGTTACGAGCTCACAGTCAACTTCTGAAGAGAAGCAATATTCAAGCATTGCCTGATTGGGTCCAGTAAAACCAATCAACGCAATTTTACGAACATTTTTTAGTTGACCACGTTTCTTCAAGCTCATTAGCTTCTACTACCTACCCTATCTCATCCATGCAGGCTAGCTGGCTGGAATCTTCCATTAATGAGAACAGAATGCTCAGTAGAAAGCTCAGACAGCGCTGATAGATCGTCTTCTTCGATAGCTCGCTGAATAACATTACGAACTTTTGGCTTCATAACCTTTCGAGCCTGCTCAAAGAGACGTTGACGTAATTTTGGCCCTTTCTTACCTAGCACAAGCAAAAAATCGGCAAAAGCACCTTCAAGCGCATCACTGTCGTAACAAGCTATCGAAAGATAGATACGCTTTGTATGTAGGCGTAGCTCATCCGGCTCTGCTGCAACCATTCGTGTAAAATGGTACAGAATTCTACGACCCTGATGCCCACGATAAATAAGATACCTAGGATGTTGCGCATCGAAAGCTGCTTGAATGCGTCCTGTATTAGGACTATCAAAATCGGCATTCAATTCCCAGTCAGCTAACGCATCCCAAATTAAAGAACTCACAAAATGCTCCTGCTTTTATTATTGATACACCCAGTGAATAAGTCTTTTCAAAAAATGAACTTGTTCAGGATGGTCCTTTAGTTATTGGTAATATTCCAAACAGGTGTTTGTTTTATATCTCGACCGACGCAAGAATACAAATTTATCAACAAATTAATGCACTAATTAACAGTTTTCCTTGTTAAAAGTACAACCTTATCTAAGTTCACGGCAGATTAATTTTTTTCTTTAATATCAACCTAGTAAGAATAGCTCAATTTTTAAACATAGAAATAAGTTTAACAGATAGTCTTTGCTAGATCGTTGCAACGGACACCCAATGCAGATTGATATCAACTGTCACTAATAATAAGAAAGCCCCGCAATAGCGAGGCTTTGATAACTCATCTAATAAAACCGTTTATTTATCCAACAAGGCTTGTACCCATTCGTTTTCTTTATGACCAAACCAACTTTCAATAATATTCAAGTCTTGATCGAAGTAGACCCATGTAGGCGTACCTTGAAAATCATTATTCATGAATGTTCTACCCATTTTACTCATAGGTACAAGACGTTGAGACAAATGATTCTTGATAGCTTGCTTAACAGCCTCAGACAAGCGCTCCTCATCAAACACATCTATGATCGACCCTGATAGCTTAGCGGCCGATTCTGGAGGCATAAACCAATCCATCACTACAGGCAGATCAAATTTGTAAGGTAACTTTTGCTGCCCCATTTGTGCGAAATAGCGTTTAGAATGAAGTGTCAGGTCGCCCTGCTCTAGTAAGGCCTTGGTCGTTTTAGCATTGTTCAAATTGAAGTTTTCAAAAGCGGTAGAAAGCGCAAAGCAATTCAACTGTTCATTTGCTTCGCTAATTTTACTCAACATGGGCAAAGCGCGAGACAAACAACCAGGACAATTTACTTGGAACACCAGCATTAAGTTTCGTTCTGACAGCACCACAGAACCTTGGATAGCTTCACCCAACTGAAGATCTAACTGCATTACTCAATCCCTTTATTGCTCAGTAAGTGCAGCTACAGCCTCAACAATACTAAGCGGCTTATAAAAATAGAAACCCTGAAAGGTTGAGACACGCATTGCTCTTATCAGTTCAACTTGCTCTTCAGTTTCGACCCCCTCTACCACCAGCTCTTTACGCAATTTTCGCCCTATATCGACCATGCCTTGCAATACCACACGTGCATCCTTTTGATCTGCAACACACTGAACAAAGCTTCTATCAATTTTAATGACATCAAGAGGAAGCCTTAATAGATAACTAAGTGATGAGAAACCTGCGCCAAAGTCATCTAAACATATTGAGAAACCTATAGACTTAAGGGCATTCAGGTGTTTGATTGCAGCATCACTTCGAATCAGAGCATTTTCAGTTATCTCCAACTGCAACAATGAGAGGTCAGGCTTCAGCTCATCTGTTAGCCTTGCAATTTCACTAATAAATTCATTATGGTGTAGTGAATTAGCTGAAACATTAATCGATATCGGCACATTGATCTGGGGATTCTGCTTTAGAATTGCACAAGACTCTTCAAACACGTACAGATCAATATCAAAGAACAAACCGGATTGTTCAATAACGGGGATGAACGCATTTGGGGGCACGATGCCTTTGACTGGATGCCGCCACCTTATCAAGGCTTCGTATCCATTTACCTTTTCCGTGACGGCATTAACTTTGGGTTGCAACACCAAAAAAAACTCACGATTCACTAAAGCGTTACGAATATCGTTTAGAAGATTAAGATGATTTCTTGATACTTCTTCATATTGACGGTCAAATTCCTGCCCCGCACCCCGACGGTTTTCTTTTGCAACCTTTAAAGCCACTTCAGCTTGTCTTAACATCTGCTCGGTGGTCTCATGCGAGAAATTATCCGCAAGCTCACTGGAACTGCCGACAGTGACTCCCAATCTAATAGAATTGCCATCAACAAAGAGAGGCTTTGCACATTCTCTAGCTACATCATTAGCATCAAAGTCCGTATCTACCATCAATATGGCGAAAACATCTGTATGCAAACGTGCTAGCAAGACCTTATCGCCATAAATCCTCTTAAGGCTTCCTCCCATCTCGGCAAGTACTTTGTTACCGTAGTCATAACCTAACGATTCAATAATATTATGAAAATAGTCGAGGTCAGCCAGATAGAGGGTGCAACGCTCTCCACTTGATCTTACAAACGAAACCGATTTTTCAATTAATCCTAGACGACTATGTAGACCCGTTAAGGAATCAAAATAAGCAGCCTTATTTAGATGAGAAAAGAATTTGGCATTTTCTAACCCGAGTCCCACATTCATACAGAATACTTGTAACAGCTCTTCATCAACATTTTTAAGGTCTCTTGCACCTTCTAGCATAATCACCCCTTCCCACATGGATGGAGTTGAAAGGTAAAGCCCTGTATATCGCTCACCTATACTATGCTGCTTATGCTCTAAAACATCTCGTACCAACTCGCTCAAGCCGTCAGTGCTTAGCTGTTCAAGTTTTCGACCAAAGAAGTGATCATATTTATTTGAAGCAGCCACAACGAAATATTCATCCTCTAGCCCTTTCCTTAAAGCAAGAGGCCCATTGTGAGGCCTTTGTGAAACACAGAATATTCCGTCTGCATCGATATTGAAAAGCGCACTTATCTGCAGAAGCACACCTCTTGCAAAATCGTTAACTGAACGCTCTTTTAATAAATCTGAGGAAGCATCGATAATAGACCTCAACCCGAGCTTACTATTTTCTAATGCACACAGATGCTGATAGGAACGAATAGCAGTAGCAAGCGCAGTAAATAAACGTGATTTTGTTAGCTCATTTTTGGTTTTGTAGGCATTTATCTCGTATCGTTCGATAATTTCATTCTCGGGTGCATAACCTGGTTGACCTGTACGGAGAATGATTTGAAGATTATGGCGTTGAAGTTTTTCACGGATCTGCTCAGCCAGAATCAACCCTGCATCTGGACTTTCCATGACCACATCCAATAACACTACAGCGATATCTTCATGCTCTTCTATGAGCTTATAGCCCTCCTCGCCGCTATAAGCATGAACAAAGCTTAAAGGGTGACCCAGTATGTCGGTTCTAGACAGAGCCAGCGTTGTAACTTGATGCACTGAATCTTCATCGTCAATGATCGCTATTTTCCATGCCTCACGATCATCCTCTATTTTAGGTTCATTCGAATCATCTATGATATTTAACAGCACATCACTCATTGTCATTATCCTGTTTCGGAGCTACCAGAGGTAACACAACTTCAAACTCAGTACCCACTTTGCTCGTCACGTTAATAGACCCACCTAAAACACTTGTGACAATGTTATGCACAATATTCAGTCCTAAACCCGAACCACCCTGCCCTAATTTAGTCGTATAAAAAGGGTCAAAAATACGATTTATTTTCGACTCATCTATTCCGGCACCATTATCAATAAAGTAAATTTTGACACTGTCATTAAGGCGCGTGAATCTAATATTGATTTCGCCTTCTTCACGCCCATCAAAACCATGCATGATAGAATTATTAAAGAGGTTAGTTACGACTTGCCCAAACGGTCCAGGGTAACTATCCATCATCAACTCATCATCGCCTTCAACTCTATATTTGAAGCTTGTTCCTTTTAACTGATGGCGCACAGTCATCATTACTTCATCAATAACTTCCTTCAAAGCGAATTCTCGACGGCTGGAACTAGACTGATCAGTTGCCACTTGCTTGAAGTTTTGAATAAGATGGCTCGCTTTGTCTAAGGAACTCTCCATAACTGAAAAGGATTCAGCTGCCTCTCGCTCGAATTGATCCAAGAATGACTGCTTGAGCTCACCCGCTTTAATAGAGCGCATAAGCTCATCAATATTTTCTTTTAGATGACTAGACATTGTTACCGATACACCAATCGGCGTGTTAATTTCGTGAGAGACACCCGCAACCAAGGATCCCAATGAAGCCAGCTTTTCACTAGCAATGAGCTTATCCTGAGCCTGCTCAAGATTTTCAAGCGCACTAGAAAGCTTATCTCGCTCTCCCTTAAGATTGGCTTGCATCTTCTCATCAGCTAATCGAAGTTCATCAAGCTCCGTTAACTCAGACTGAAACTGCCTCAAACTATTGATGATGTCGCCAATTTCATCATTACGATTACTTTCTGCTATTTCAAATTTTCTCTCACCACTTCTTAGTTTGTTAATGGATTCAGATATCGCAGTCATAGGCGCAAAAATAGACCGCTTCGTGTAGGTTACAATCGCGACTAATAGTGCGACACCACCAACGAGTGTAAATATCAGCAGATAGTTAACCTTATTTGATAGGTCAACTAAATCATTCATGCTATTTTCAACTCGGCGCCTAGCATGAGAAGACATTCCCTCCAAAAGGACTTCTAACTCACCAAATGCGTTATGCTCTATATCCTCTATAGCTGCGAGTGCATCAATTCTGTTCCTGGCTGCGTAAATTTCAAAAACTTCAGCACCGCCCTCTTTAAGTTCATTAAACAACCTCTCTACTTCGGCTATGCGAACCAATTCATGAGGCTTTTGCTCTAACGGTTTTAGACTGGCAAGAAAAGTCTCAAATTGAAGAGCATTACCAAAAAAGCTCTTGCGGGCGTCTTGGTCACCTAAAACAAACCTATCTAAGTCAGCAAGCATATCCCCTGCTTCGTCAACCAGCTCTAGGTAATATCTAACTCCGGGTAGATCATCATTAATGATCTGATCTGGATCATTAGAAGAACCGACATCAGCTATCTCCTCTTCCTTCATATCATCAAGGAGGTTCTCAAGCGGACCGCCGACCTCGCGTATAAGCCGGTTTATACTTCTTGTGGCCTGCTCTTCTAGAATTGGATCGAAACGACTAAATACTCTTTTCTCAGCGTTCTCATTAGCAGTTGCAATTAAACGATCTACCGTGATCATTTTCTTATAGGCATCACTAATGGGGGGGATTTGTTGACGAAACTGATCGAACTCTTCTTTGTTAGCGAAATATTCTTGCTTCTCTTCAGACTCACCTAATACATATTCGAGAAGATTAGAGTTCATATCGCCCAGTTCATCTTGCATAGCTTGAGTATAGAGTGCGACTGGCATATCCCTCGTTGTGACTTCTTCACTGGACTCACTCACCTTGAATCCGACCACAATCTGCACAACAACAAAGACAGCAAAAACAACTGACACAGCTAATAAGCTGAGATTAATACGAGTAAGAATGGAACTGCGCTTCATAGCCTCCTCCTACTAAAAAGTATTCTCAGTATAGGACGCGAATTTCGATGCTGCAGGTTGGAAAATCAAATAATTAGATAACTAAACCTCAAAAACCAACAAAGCCTGCTAAGCAGGCTTTGTCTGATAGCTGAATAAACGATCAATAATTAAAGATCTGGCAATTCATAGTGAGATAACAACTCATCAATTTCATTTTTATTACTGCATTCCTGAACCTGACGAACAACATCTGGCGTTAAATGAGGGGCAAAACGCTGAATAAAATCGAACATGTAACCACGCAAGAATGTACCTTTTCTGAAACCAATCTTGGTAGTGCTTGGTTCAAACAAATGGCTGGCATCCAAGCGGACCAAATCACTGTCTTGACGCTCATCAAAAGCCATTGAGGCAATAATACCTACACCCAAGCCAAGGCGAACATAGGTTTTAATAACATCAGAATCTACAGCCGTGAAAACCACTTTTGGCTCTAACCCCTCTTTGATGAAGGCATCATCTAATTTAGAGCGACCAGTAAATCCGAATACGTATGTCACAATCGGCTGTTCGGCTAAATCAGCCAGCGTTAACTTAGAAACTTGAGTTAACGGATGACCTTTAGGAACAACTACAGAACGGTTCCAGCGGTAGCAAGGCATCATAATCAAATCACTAAAATGCGCCATCGCCTCAGTTGCTATCGCGAAATCAACTGAACCATCAGCCGCCATCTCAGAAATCTGCATCGGTGTACCTTGATGCATGTGAAGGGAGACCTCAGGATACTCCTTCATAAATCCAGTGATAGTAGGCGGAAGCGCATATCGGGCTTGAGTATGGGTAGTTGCAACATCCAAACTGCCTTTACGCTCATCACTAAACTCTTGAGCAACCTGCTTAATACTTTCAACTTTCTGCAGAATTTCTCCTGCAACAGACAAAATAGCCTGACCTGCTGGTGTGACACGGGTAAGATGCTTACCACTACGGGCAAACACCTCAACCCCTAACTCATCTTCGAGCAATCTGATTTGCTTACTGATGCCTGGCTGTGATGTATATAGGCTTTGAGCTGTGGCAGAGACATTAAGGTCATGTCGTGCAACTTCCCAGATATAACGCAGCTGCTGCAATTTCATCAAACACTCCAGATAAACTCAGTAGATATGTAATCGTTTAGTAATAAAAAACAACTCTAATATAACAGTTTAGAATAAAATCTATCCTAATGCATCTAAGTTATAAAGGAATTATAGGCGGCTATTTAAACGCCTAATCTCTTCATCTTGAGTTATAATTTTTTTCTCTAAACTAGATATCTTAGCTAGCGCTCTTACTAGCTCTTCTTCTTTATCTTTGTATTGATTTCTGACACTAGATTCACGGCGTGATTGCTCATTAGCAATTGCCACTTGTTTCTGCCTAGCCTTTCTCAATTCTTCATCAAGCTCTTTAATTTTACTTTCTAACCGCTTGTTTTTATTGGTTTCAGATAGAAGCTGAGTATTAATTTTAGATAGATCTCTATTCTGGCCAGTACTATCTTGCTTGATCTTTTTGAGTTCGTCTTCGAGGCTTTTTATTTGTGTTTTCTGCGTGTCATGTTTTACATCTTTACGCGCTAGTTCAGCCTGTAAATCATGAATAGACTTAGTTAAAGCCGATTCTTTTTTACCTACTTCATCACGCAACTTTTCTAATGCGCCTCGGTAGTAACGAACATCAGCATCGGCTTTGCTAACCGCATCAAGCGTATGCCTTTGCTCATCTTTAATACGCTGATCAAATGTACGTTTACTATCATCGTGAGTTTTTCGTAGATGCGTAAGCTCTTGCTCAACGTTAGATTTTGCCTGCTCTTCTTGCTTACGCTGAGATGTTTCCGCCATCAAGTTAGATTTCAAAACTTCAATCTCAGCTTCAAGCCCTTTAATCTGAGAGTGAATCTCTTCATTTCGGCTAATTTGATTACGAAGTTTGTCTTCTAATTCTATAAGTTGGCCACGAGATGCTTGGAGAGATTCATCTGCTTCACGACGGACAACATCAATTCCAACCTCTTGGCGATGCTTCTCTTCGATAAACTTGCTACTCGCCTCTTGAACAGCCTGCTGCCAGACACGCGCAAACGCTTGCCCCAAAACTTCCGGTACGTCCGGAACAACGATAGACGATGCGGAAACAGATAACCTTTCTGGCACCAACTCCCACCAACTATCAAAATACCCTTCAATCTCTGCTGGCTGGTGACCAAGAGACTCTGCAACAACTGATAATGTTGGCTGAACACCCGCCATTAATAATCGATCAGCAGTCGCATAAGTTTTATCTTTTAATTCCATATCACTCATTCAGAGAAACCTACTTACTATTAATACTTTTAAAACGTTTTACGGCTTTTTGTAACTGCATATCTAATGGTGCTTTGACTATCTTTCGCCCACCAGAAGGTAATGGGAAACGTAATTCTGCTGCATGAAGAAACAGACGTTTAAATCCATGCTCTCGCATTGCAGCATTATCTTCATCTGGCGTGTACTTTTCATCCCCGACAATAGGATGGCCAGCAAATTGGCAGTGAACCCTGATTTGATGTGTACGACCAGTAATCGGTCTAGCCTCAACCAAGGTAGCTTGGCGACCAAAACGCTCAAGGACTTTGTATTCAGTTAACGAAGCCTTACCGTCTGCTGCAACTTTGACAACACGTTCCCCAGATTTAAGCTCGTTCTTACGTAAAGGCGCATCGATTTTGCGCTTTCGCTCATTCCAACTGCCAATGACTAACGCGTGATATATTTTAGTGATAGTGCTTTTCTGCAAAGATTCATGCATCAATTTCAGTGCACTACGCTTTTTAGCCATCATGATACAACCTGATGTATCGCGATCTAAGCGATGGACTAATTCTAGAAACTTGCACTGAGGGCGCATCTGACGAAACGACTCAATCAAACCTAAACTAATACCACTGCCTCCATGCACAGCGATACCAGAAGGCTTATTTACGACAATAATGTCGTTATCTTCGTAAAGGATAGACGCTTCTAATTTTTCACTGAGCTGATCACTAACTTTAGCTGGCTCTTTTTTATCAGCTAAACGTACGGGCGGGATTCGAACCAAATCATTTAACTTTAGACGATACTCCGGCTTTACGCGTTTTTTATTTACTCTAACCTCGCCTTTTCGAAGGATTCGGTAAACAAGGCTTTTAGGTGCGCCTTTAAGAGCAGTGATTAAAAAATTATCGATCCTCTGCCCATCATTATTTTCAGTTATTTCTACGAAACGAACCTTGCTTGCTTCTTGACTGTTTTGCTGTGACATATTTGATATGAAAACCGATTACCGAATTGATGCACTAGTTGATAGCTGCTATATTCTAGCGCTGCTGCAGTCTGTTGGCTTTATCTTTTTTCACAGGTGCCGTAATACAGACCAAATATCACAGTTAAATACACTGTAGATGCCGTCAGCAACAAAGAATTTAATTAAAAAGCTTTTCACCCAGCCGAGTATGACCGGTTGGAGGTAGAGACGTACTTTAGCCAGGAACCTGCTTTTACAAAGCAGTAACAATTAGCTAGAAGAATAAATAGGCTACTGATTCCTCTACCGTGGACGATTAATACGCCGATTGCGTATTAATAAAAATTACCATCAGATTAGATGGCTTTAATCCCTGCGCACTATATTGCTGCAGGCTTGGCTATTACAGCCGCCCGACCCAAAATTGATCGGGTAAATGCCTTATATACTGCATGTGAGTCCAAAAGACGGGTACCCTCTGGGCACTCTGGCTTGGCGAAAAGCGTTCTATTAAGAGAACGTCATGAAAAGAATGCTTATCAACGCAACTCAACCTGAAGAGTTGCGTGTAGCGCTGGTTGATGGCCAGCGTCTATATGATCTGGATATTGAATCCGGCTCAAGAGAACAGAAAAAAGCCAATATTTATAAAGGCAAAATCACCCGCATCGAGCCAAGCCTAGAAGCTGCGTTCGTAGATTACGGTGCTGAACGCCACGGCTTCCTTCCGCTTAAAGAAATTTCTCGCGAATACTTTATCAAGCCACCTACTCGTGGCTCACGCCCAAACATTAAAGAAGTGCTGAAAGAAGGCACTGAAGTTATTGTTCAGGTTGATAAAGAAGAGCGCGGCAATAAAGGTGCTGCACTAACCACCTTCATTAGCCTTGCCGGTCGCTACCTTGTGCTTATGCCAAATAACCCTCGTGCAGGCGGCATCTCCCGCCGCATCGAAGGCGAAGAACGCACACAATTAAAAGAAGCACTTTCCGGCGTTAATGTTCCTAAACAGATGGGCATTATCGTTCGTACAGCAGGCGTTGGCCGCACAAGCGAAGAGCTTCAGTGGGACTTTGAATACCTTCAAACACTATGGACTGCTATTAAGCAAGCCTCTGAAGAAAAGCCTGCTCCATTCCTAATCTATCAGGAAAGCAACGTAGTAATCCGTGCCGTTCGAGATTACCTACGCTCAGATATCGGCGAAGTTTTAATCGACGACCCACAAGTTTTCGAAGATGCTAAAAACTTCGTTAAGCAGGTAATGCCTACTTACGAAAACAAAATTAAGCATTACTCCGAACAAACACCATTGTTCAATCGCTTCCAGATTGAGACTCAGATTGAAACTGCATTCCAACGCGAAGTAACACTTCCGTCTGGCGGCTCAATCGTAATTGATCCTACAGAAGCACTTGTTTCGATCGACATCAACTCCGCGCGAGCGACACGTGGTGGCGATATTGAAGAAACAGCACTTCACACAAACCTTGAAGCAGCTGACGAAATCGCACGTCAATTACGCCTGCGTGATATCGGCGGCTTGGTTGTTATCGATTTCATCGACATGACACCAATCAAGAACCAACGTGAAGTAGAAAATCGCCTGAGAGATGCGCTCAAACTTGATCGCGCTCGCGTACAAATGGGGCGAATCTCTCGTTTCGGCCTACTTGAGATGTCTCGTCAACGCTTGCGCCCTTCTCTTGCAGAAACACGCGGCGTTGTATGCCCACGCTGTAACGGCCAAGGCACAATCCGTGACACCGAGTCTCTTGCACTATCCATTCTTCGTCTTATCGAGGAGGAATCTGGCAAAGACCGTACAGCTCAGATTCGTGCAATCTTGCCAGTTACTGTAGCGACATATCTACTCAACGAAAAACGTCACGCTGTTCACGATATAGAACTTCGCCAAGATGTACGTGTTGTCATCGTTCCAAACCCGAACATGGAAACACCGCACTACGAAGTAGTTCGGTTACGTGACGATCACACGGTTGCGACAACAAATGATGCAAGCTACACAATGCAGCCAGAGCCAGAAGAAGCCGAGTCACTTGAAGCCGCAGCCACCTCTCAGGCTAGCGCTCCTCGCGAACAAGCAGCTGTGCGCAGCGTTGCTCCTAAAACACCTGCACCTGAAGCAGCTACAGAAGCACCTAAAGCAGCAACACCTGCCCCAGCACCAGTTAAAAACAATGAGTCCTTAGGCAGCCGCGTAGTTGGCATGTTCAAGAGCCTATTTGGTGGCAGTAGCTCCGAAACCACTGAAGAAAAAGAACAGCCAAGCGAAGAAAAGAGCACTTCACACCCTAAACGTAAGCGTAATGATCGCAACGAATCAGGCCGCAAGCGTCGCCGTCGTGACAATGATCGTAAGCGCACCCCTAAGCAGAACGATGAGATCATTACCGTACAACCTGAGCCTGATCAGCCTCTAAACCAAAACGAAGATAAGCCAAAACGTCGTCGCCGTAAACGCAAAGGCGAAAACGAACCGGCAGAATCTAAAAGCAAACAGGATCTGAGCAACACAGATTCTCAGAATACTGAAGAGCAAGAAGAAGCACCACGCAATCCACGTCGCCGTGGCCGTCGTCGTCGCACCACTGAACGCTCGGCCAAACGCACTAATAACGTTGCAACAGAAGTTGAAACTAAAGATACAGCACCAACTGCTGAAGCTACTATTGAAGATACAAAAGCCTCAAATACGGTAAGCGAAAGCTCAGAAGCTAAAGCACCTGAAGCAACAACTCACACAACGCCAGCTGAAATTGCAGAAGCAACTGAAACTGTAGAAGCTACCGAAACAGCAGAAGCGACTGAAATTACAGAAGCAACTGAAACTACAGAGGCGACTGAAACTACAGAAGCGACTAAAACTACAGAAGCGACTGAAACTGCAGAAGCAACTGAAACTACAGAGGCGACTGAAACTACAGAAGCAACTGAAACTGCAGAAGCTACTGAAACTACAGAGGCGACTGAAACTACAGAGGCGACTGAAACTACAGAGGCGATTGAAACTGCAGAAGCGACTGAAACTTCAGAAGCAACTGAAACTGCAGAAGCGACTGAAACTGCAGAAGCGACTGAAACTTCAGAAGCAACTGAAACTGTAGCCGTAACAGCAGAGCCAGAAGCCAATCAAAGACCTGTTCGCAAACGTCGTACTCGTCGTGCACCAAACGATCCTCGTGAAGTTCGCAAACGCCAAAACGTAGAATCAGAGTCAACTGAGAAATAATGTAGATACAAATAAAAAAGGGGCTATTTAGCCCCTTTTTCTTTGCCTAACATAAAGACCCACCAAGCAATTAATACAAAATCACTTCTTCTTAAAAATATCCAGCAACTTCTTCTTTGAATCAGTTTCCTTTGAAGGTAAAGCCTTTTCGAATCTTTTCTGTATAGATTCTAACTTTTCTTCTTTTTTCTTGTGCTTTGCCTTCTCTCTAGAAGCATCCAAACTAACAACTTTACCTGACATAAATCACCCACCGCTTAGCGTCTGTCTTGTGACTCAGTTCCACGTTTTTCGTAAGAGCCTTGAGCTTCATTTGGTTTTTTAGGTTTTTGCTCAGCTTTCCACTGATCCAGCTCATCAAAATAGATATCCCAGACACATTGAGAACACCCACTTTCGCAACACTCAAAATCACCAGGAGGAATCGGCTTTTCTTTAGAACTCATATAAACCTCATTCATAAGTCCATTTTACAAGACAAATCTCCTTTTGATATCGCGACTAAACCTAAAGTATCACAGACTAATTCAATACAAAAACTGCAACAAAAGTAAGCTATAAATAGTAGTCGAACTACAAAAAAACTAGTGGGTTAGTGCTTTTTCGCACTGCAACAAGCGCAAAATTAAAAAAAAGTTGTAAAAACACAACAACATTAGCCATAAGTACATAGGCCAGACGTATGACTCGGCGTCTAATTTCAGTATAATTCTGTCACTAAATTACAACCATCGGGTTTAAAAATAGTGGAGAAAGGCGGCCACAAGCCACCTTGATTTAAACCCTTGGCCGCACTGCCATAAAACTTTGGGGATTACAATGACTACAAAAAAACAAACCATCTATTACACCCTAACCGACGAAGCACCATCCTTGGCGACATGTTCACTTCTGCCAATCGTAAGAGCTTTCACTTCTGCAGCAGACATCGACGTAAAAATCACAGATATCTCTTTAGCTGGGCGTGTACTATCCGCCTTCCCTGAGAAGCTTACTGCAGAACAGCGTGTTGAAGATGGCCTAAAGTTTCTAGGCGAACTAACTCAAGATCCGGAAGCAAACATCATCAAGCTTCCAAATATCAGTGCTTCAATCCCTCAGCTAAAAGCATGCATCACTGAGCTTCAAGGCCAGGGCTACGATATCCCTGATTACCCAGAAGATCCAAAGTCTGATGAAGATGTAGATGCACAGCAGCGCTACTCAAAAATCCTTGGCTCTGCTGTAAACCCAGTTCTTCGTGAAGGTAACTCTGACCGTCGCGCACCTGGTGCGGTAAAAGCTTTCGCTAAAAAATTCCCACACTCGATGGGTAAATGGAGCAAGGCTTCTCGCACACACGCTGATTACATGCGCGAAGGCGACTTCTTTTCTAGCGAGCAATCCTTAACAATGGAAGAAGCTGGCACAGTTCGTATCGAATTCGTAGATCCAGCTGGCAACGTTGAAGTTAAGAAAGAAGTTAGCCTAGAAAAAGGTGAAATCTTCGACAGCATGCGCATGAGCTGCAAAGCACTACGTGAATTCTTCGAAGAGACTCTACAAGACGCACAAGAAACTGGCGTTATGTGGTCACTACACGTTAAGGCTACGATGATGAAGGTTTCCCACCCTATCGTTTTCGGTCACGCTGTAACTGTATTCTACAAAGAGCTATTCGATGAGTACGGCGACTTCTTCGAAGAACTTGGCGTAAACCCAAATAATGGTATTGGTAGCGTATACGATAAGATCGCTGACCTACCGCGCTCTAAACGTGAAGAGATTGAAGAAGCGATCCACGCTTGCCACGAACATCGTCCAGAAATGGCGATGGTTGATTCTGTAAAAGGCATCACTAACCTACACGTTCCTTCGGACGTAATTGTTGACGCGTCTATGCCAGCAATGATTCGTAATGGCGGCAAAATGTGGGGCCCTGATGGTCGTCCGAAAGATACTAAAGCAGTAATGCCAGAGCGTACTTACGCACGAATCTACCAAGACATGATCAACTTCTGTAAAACAAACGGCGCTTTCGACCCAACTAAAATTGGTACAGTGCCAAACGTTGGCTTGATGGCTAAGAAAGCAGAAGAATACGGTTCTCACGACAAAACTTTCGAAACTGAAGCAGGCACAATGCGTGTAGTAGCTGCGGACGGTACTGTTCTTATGGAACACGAAGTTGAGAAAGGCGACATCTGGCGTGCATGTCAAACTAAAGATGAGCCAATCCGTGACTGGGTTAAACTAGCAGTTACTCGCGCGCGTCAGTCCGATACTCCTGCTATCTTCTGGCTAGATCAAGAACGTGCGCACGATCTTGAACTAACTAAGAAAGTTAACGAATACCTGAAAGATCACGACACTGACGGTCTAGAAATTTACGTTAAGTCTTACAGCCAAGCAATTCGTTTCACTATGGATCGCATGGTTCGTGGCAAAGACACGATCTCTGTTACTGGTAACGTACTACGTGACTACCTAACTGACCTATTCCCAATCATTGAGCTTGGCACTTCTGCGAAAATGCTATCGATTGTACCAATGCTTAAAGGTGGCGGCATGTACGAAACTGGCGCAGGCGGTTCTGCTCCTAAGCACGTACAACAGGTTGAAGAAGAGAACCACCTTCGTTGGGATTCCCTAGGTGAATTCCTAGCACTAGCCGTTTCTCTTGAAGACCTAGGCATCAAGCAGGGCAACAAACGCGCTGCCGTACTTTCTAAAACACTAGATGCAGCTACTGGCCGACTACTAGAAGAGAACAAATCTCCTTCTCGTAAGACTGGTGAGCTAGATAACCGTGGCAGCCACTTCTACCTAGGCCTATTCTGGGCACAAGAAGTAGCTGCTCAAACTGAAGATCCAGAACTTGCAGCAGACTTTAAAGAGCTTGCTGAAACACTAACAAGCCAAGAAGATCAGATTATCTCTGAGCTTGCTGAGTGCCAAGGCTCTCCGGCAGAACTTGACGGTTACTACCACGCTAAACGCGAATTAGTTAAGAAGGTTATGCGTCCAAGCGCTACACTAAATGCAGCACTTGCAGCAGCAACTAAATAATTAGCGATCCGCTAACGAAAAACCCGGCTTAAAGCCGGGTTTTTTATTATCTACAACAGTCTTTACTATACTCATAGGCAAAGAGCGAAATCAGTTCGGTAGCCCAATGAGAAACCTATTCAAACTATGCTCATTAGCATGCCTCTTTATAGCGCCTCAGATAGCTATAGCAGACAACGTTAGACTGACTACACATCAGCTCCCACCTTATAGCTACATACAAGACAAAATAATTACTGGCACGGCCGTAGAAGTAGTCAAATGCGCTATGACACAAATACCCGACCATTCTTTAGAAATAATTATTACACCTTGGAAACGCGCTCAAAGCATGGTGCGACACAATGCAGCAGAAGGCTTTTTTGCCGCATCGCATAACCTTGATCGCGACAGATACGCGGTTATGTCAGAAATTATTGCTGAACAGAAATGGACTTGGTATTTGCTGAAAAACAACGCACTTGAGCCATCGGCAGACGACTTTAAGCAGAGAGGTGTAGTTACCAGCTTCTTAGGGGCCAATATGCAAAAGTGGCTTCTACAAAATGACTTTCAAACCATAAATAACCCGCCACAAGATAATCAAAAGCTGCTTTCCTTCCTTCTTAGTGGTCGAGTTGATGCAATCCTAGCAAACGATCAGGTCATGAATAGCTTGATCGATGAATTTGGGCATAAAGAAAAAGTTAGATCCGCACTGAATCGAAACAAACCTCTTGGAGTTTATTTCTCGAAAGATTTTCTAGTTTCACAACCCTTGTTTTTAGAACAGTTCAATAAGGCCGTACGTTACTGCAGACAATAAAAAAGCACGCAAAAGCGTGCTTTTTTAACTGACATAGAATTCTTATGAAAGATTCGCAATACGGTTTAAGCCCGCAATAGCCGCAACTCTATAAGCCTCAGCCATTGTTGGATAGTTAAACGTAGTATTGATGAAGTACTTAAGCGTATTGGCTTCGCCTTCCTGAGCCATAATAGCCTGACCGATATGAACGATCTCCGAGGCATGCTCACCAAAGCAATGGATACCCAGAATCTCTAAGGTATCGCGATTAAATAGAATCTTAAGCATACCAACTGGCTGACCATAGATCTGCGCACGCGCAGTGTCTTTAAAGAAAGCCTGACCCACTTCATAAGGCACACATTCTTTTGTTAGCTCTTCTTCAGTTTTACCTACAGAGCTAATTTCTGGGATTGTGTAGATACCCGTAGGTACTTCATTGATATAACGGAAGTCTTCAGCAGACAACATATCTGCAGCAGCAGCACGCCCCTGATCAAGCGCAGCAGAAGCAAGGCTTGGCCACCCTACAACGTCACCCGCAGCATAGATACCTTCACAAGATGTACGGTAATGATCATCAACTTCTAGCTGACCACGGCTATTAGCCTTTAGGCCGATGTTCTCTAACTTAAGCGTCTCAGTGTTACCGCTACGGCCATTACACCATAGGAAAGCATCTGCGCGAATCTTCTTACCAGACTGAAGCGTAAGCGTAACACCACGCTCATCAGCTACGACACTTTCATAAGTTTCGTTATGACGAATCTTCACAGCATTGTTACGAAGGTGATAGCTCAATGAATCAGAGATCTCAGCATCCAAGAAAGACAGTAGACGGCTCTGACTATCAACCAAATCAACTTTTACACCCAAGCCGCTGAAAATCGAAGCGTACTCAGAACCGATAACCCCAGCTCCATAGATGATCAATGTGCGAGGCGTATGGCTTAACTTGAGAACTGTATCAGAGTTATAGATACGAGGATGGTTAAAGTCGATATCAGCTGGCGTATAAGGACGCGAACCTGTTGCAATTACAACGTTCTTAGCACGCAGTATCTCATCACCCTTGGAGGTACCACGAACAATAATTGTATTTTTGTCTTCAAATTCAGCTACACCGAAGAAAACATCAATACGGTTACGCGCATAGAAGTTAGTACGCAGCATTACCTGGCTGGACATAACCTTCTCTGCACGCTTTAAAACCTTAGGAAAGGAGAACCAACGTGGCTCACCGATATCACGGAACATAGGGTTAGTGTTAAATTCTATGATCTGTTTTACAGAGTGGCGAAGCGCTTTAGATGGGATTGTACCTTTATGCGTACAGTTACCACCTACGGCCTCCTGCTCTTCGATAACAGCTACTCGACGCCCTTTTTTCGCGGCATTCATTGCTGCACCTTCACCAGCAGGACCGGAACCTATCACAATGACATCATAGTCATATACCGCCATCATTTACCCCTATCTTATAATTATATCTTATTGTTTCAGCTGATCTTTTTATTAAGAACAGCTTACTCTTAGTTACGTAGCTCTCAATTATTCTTTAGATTTAACTTCGTAACTTAGATCTGCAGATGCTTCTTCTTTAGCTTGTCTATCTTGCTCTTCTTCACATTTTTGAGGGTCATCACCGCAAATGCTGCACTTACCTTCAATGCCGACATTCGCCAAACCACCACAAGAACCACTAATAGGCTTTCGACCTAAAATCACGCCAACAGACATGGCGACTATGACACATAACAAGATGACAAAAGATAAGATAATTGTGCTCATAATTAAAACCTATTGAACCAGATATTGTTTAAAACCAGGAGTCATTTTCTCAACGAATCCACTCTCAGCTTTAATGATAAAAAATGCTTCGATACCGTTCTCAAGTGCAAAGGCTTGCGCCCTCTCTTCGCCCATAACCATCATCGCTGTGGCATAGGCATCAGCCTCGGCGCAACTCGGCATCAGCACAGTAACAGATGCTAATCTATGCGTAATCGGACTACCAGTCGACGGATCTATTGTATGAGAAAAACGAACACCATTCTCTTCAAAATAGTTTCGGTAATCTCCCGACGTAGCTATACCTACATCTTTCACTGCGATAATTCGTTGCACCGAGCGATCAAATCCCGCTGTTGGAGACTCGATAGCAATCTTCCACTCACTACCATCAGGCTTCAACCCTTTAGCGCGCAACTCGCCACCAATTTCAACAAGATAGCTTTCAACACCCTGCTCCTCTAGTAAAGTCGCAAGCACATCTACACCGTATCCTTTAGCAATCGCCGATAGATCAATATAACTAGCCTTCTCTTTAGTTAGCTTTTTGCCATTAAGTTCCAAATAGTTATAACCGATCTCTTGCTGAACCTGCTGAATCTCAAGCTGGGATGGCGCCTTAATTATACGCCCATCCGGCCCAAAGCCCCACAAATTCACAAGTGGCCCAACAGTTACATCAAACGCACCTGAAGAAAGAGCACTTATATCGATGGATTTGGACAAAAGGAAGGCTAGATCATTAGAAAGCTCAACAGAACTTCCCGCAGGAAGCTTATTGATAAGAGAAAGTTCGGAATCATCAATGTAGGTCGACATTGCTTGATTTACTTCTAGCAAAGCCTGATTGAAAACCACTGGGTTGATAGCAGGTTGATTCTGAATAGGAATCCACTTGACCGTATAAGTCGTTCCCATTGTTAAACCTTGATGAGATTTAACCTCAGGAGGCTTTTCCTTACAGGCCGATAACAAAGCCAATAAAAACAAAATGGCCAGCAGCTGAGCTGCCGGCCATTTGTAGGCTTGTCTTCTGACAAACATATCTTACTTAACCACCGAAGTCATCAAGGAAGATATTCTCACGCTCTACACCCAGATCTAGAAGCATCTGGATTACAGCGGAGTTCATCATTGGCGGTCCACACATGTAGTACTCACAATCTTCAGGCGCTTCATGGTCCTTCAGATAGTTTTCATACAATACGTTATGGATGAAGCCAGTCATACCATCCCAGTTATCTTCTGGCTGAGGGTCAGATAACGCTAAGTGCCACTTAAAGTTATCATTCTCATCCTGAAGCATGTCGTATTCTTCGTTGTAGAACGATTCACGCAAAGAACGTGCACCGTACCAGAACGAGATCTTACGAGTAGAGTTCAAACGCTTAAGCTGGTCAAAGATGTGTGAACGCATTGGCGCCATACCAGCACCACCACCGATGAATACCATTTCGCTGTCGTTATCAGTCGCGAAGAATTCACCAAATGGACCGTAAACAGTGATCTTATCACCTTCAACAAGGTTGAATACGTAAGAAGACATGATACCCGGCGGGTGATCGGTACCCGGAGGTGGAGACGCGATACGGATGTTAAATTTAACAACACCACGCTCTTCTGGGTAGTTCGCCATAGAGTAAGCACGGATAGTTGGCTCAGTTACAGTAGACACATACTGCCACATGTTGAACTGATCCCAATCACCACGATACTCATCCTGGATCACAAAATCTTTATAGTTAACAACGTGAGGTGGGCACTCTAGCTGAACATAACCACCTGCACGGAAGTCTACATTCTCACCTTCTGGCAGACGTAGAGTCAGCTCTTTGATGAACGTAGCAACGTTAGGGTTAGACTCAACAGTACATTCCCACTTCTGAACACCGAAGATCTCTTCTTCAAGTTCGATGTCCATGTCCTGCTTAACAGCCACCTGACAAGATAAACGCCAGCCTTCTTTAGCTTCACGCATTGTAAAGTGAGATTCTTCAGTTGGTAGCATAGAACCACCACCCGCGTGAACTTCACATTTACACTGTGCGCAAGTACCACCGCCACCACAAGCAGACGGGATGAAAATACCCGAATCAGCAAGTGTCTGTAGCAGTTTACCGCCAGCAGGTACTGTGATTGATTTTTCTGGATCGTTATTGATGTTAATCGTAACGTCACCAGAACTTACTAGTTTAGAGCGAGCTGCCAAAATTACTGCTACTAGTGCAAGCACCACAGCAGTAAACATGACAACACCTAGAACGATTTCAGCATTCATTGGCTAATCCTTCCTTTGTCGACCATGTTGGCATTAAAGAGATACACCAGAGAAAGACATGAAGCCTAGAGACATCAAACCAACAGTGATGAAGGTAATGCCCAGACCACGTAGACCTTCTGGTACGTCGCTGTATTTAAGTTTTTCACGGATACCCGCAAGCGCTGTAATAGCTAGCGCCCAACCGATACCTGCACTTACACCGTAAACCACTGACTCACCGAAAGTGTAGTCACGCTCTACCATGAATAGTGCCGCACCCATGATTGCACAGTTAACTGTGATCAAAGGTAGGAATACACCTAGAGAGTTGTATAGAGCTGGTACGTATTTATCCAAGAACATCTCAAGGATCTGTACCATCGCCGCGATTACACCAATGTAAGAGATGTAACCAAGGAAGCTCAAATCAACTTCAGGGTAACCCGCCCATGCAAGCGCGCCTTCACGAAGAAGCAAGTTAAAGATTAGGTTGTTTACAGGTGTTGTGATTGCCAACACAACGACTACAGCAATACCCAAACCTAGAGACGTTTGAACCTTCTTGGAAATCGCCAAGAAAGTACACATCCCTAGGAAGAATGCTAGCGCCATGTTTTCAACGAAAATCGCCTTAACGGCAAGGCTGATTAACTGTTCCATTACACAGCCTCCTTCTTAGTATTTTTAGCTAGCTCAAACTCTGGAGCTTCTACTTGATCTTTGTAGAAAGTACGAGTCAACCAGATGAACATACCAATGATGAAGAATGCACTTGGTGGCAACAGCATCATACCGTTCGCCAAGTACCAGCCGCCATCGTTTACTAGAGGCAGAACTTCGTAGCCAAACAATTTACCTGCGCCGAATAGCTCACGTAGGAAACCTACGAAGATTAGAACCACACCGTAACCTAGACCGTTACCGATACCATCCATAAAGGAGATACCTGGAGGGTTCTTCATAGCGAAGGCTTCAGCACGACCCATTACGATACAGTTAGTAATGATCAGACCTACGAATACAGAAAGCTGCTTAGATACATCGTAAGCAAAAGCTTTAAGAATCTGGTCAACAACGATTACCAATGACGCGATGATAGTCATCTGACAGATGATTCGAACACTGCTTGGAATATGATTACGGATAATCGATACAAACAAGTTCGAGAATGCTGTTACCGCAATTACTGCCATAGTCATTACTAGAGCAGTATTTAAGTTAGAGGTAACCGCCAACGCAGAACATACACCAAGGATCTGAAGACCGATTGGGTTGTTCTTAAATACTGGAGTACTCAGTACTTCTTTAGCTTGTGACATCGCTTACGCCCCCCCTGCTTTCAGGTTAGCCAAGAACGGTGCATAACCGTTTGAACCCATCCAGAATTGAACTAGGTTCGTAACACCGTTTGCAGTCAACGTCGCACCTGCTAGGCCATCAATCTGATGCTTAGCTTTTGGGTTAGACGAATCTACAGTGCCCTTGATTAAGCCAATCGCTGGTTCCATAGAACCTGCAGGGTAAATTTCTTTACCTGGCCATAGCGCTTTCCAGTTCGGGTTATCAACTTCACCACCTAGACCAGGAGTCTCAGCGTGAGAGTAGAAACCAAAACCAACAACTGTATTCAAGTCACCTTCTAGCGCCAAGAATCCGTAAAGTGTAGACCACAGACCGTAGCCGTGTACCGGCAAGATCAATTTCTCAATCTGACCATCTTTTTCTACTAGGTATACAGGCATAACCTTAGCCTGATACTTGATAGAAGCGATATCTACATCTTTAGTCAGCACTTTACCCAATTGAGGGTCTTTAGCTGCTTTCTTAGCGTCGTATTTAGCTGGAACATCTGTAGTGAATTTGCCGGTCTCTAGATCAACGTACTTAGTAGTGATCTGAGCAAACAACTCGTCTACTGATTTATTAGCATCAGAGATACCAGCTGCAGTAAGAATGTTGCTCTTACGGTCTTGATCCTTGTTTGCTACCTGCTTAGGTTTAAGCAGTACAGCAGCCGCAGATACGATTACCGAGCAGACAACACATAAAAGAACTGTAACGGTAATAGTCTTACCGATAGTGTCATTACTTGCTGACATTGCGCGCCAACCTCCGTTTGATGTTTGCCTGAACAACAAAGTTGTCGATCAACGGTGCGAACAAGTTCGCAAATAGGATCGCCAGCATCATACCTTCTGGGAATGCTGGGTTAACCACACGGATCAATACAACCATTACACCAACCAAAGCACCGAAGTACCACTTACCTTTGTTTGTCATAGATGCAGACACAGGGTCTGTCGCCATGAAGAACATACCAAAGGCAAAACCACCCAATACTAGGTGCCAGTAGAATGGCAGACCAAACATAGGGTTTGTTTCAGAGCCGATCAGGTTAAATAGCGTAGAAGTAGCAACCATGCCCAAGAAGACACCAGCAACGATGCGCCATGCAGCAACTTTAGCAATAAGCAGTACTAGACCACCTGCAGCAATCGCTAGTGTAGATACTTCACCTACAGAACCTTGGATTGTACCGATAAATGCATCGAACCAAGTGATGTTCTGCGCAAGAATTGCATCAACACCGCCAGAAGCAGCAAGGCTAAGCGCTGTCGCACCAGAGAAGCCATCAACTGCAGTCCAGATTGCGTCGCCAGACATCTGCGCTGGGTAAGCAAAGAACAGGAATGCACGACCAGTTAGCGCCGGGTTAAGGAAGTTTTTACCGGTACCACCGAATACTTCTTTACCAATTACAACACCAAAACTGATACCTAGAGCAACCTGCCATAGCGGAATGCTTGGAGGAAGAATCAAAGCAAAAAGAACAGAAGTTACGAAGAAGCCTTCGTTTACTTCGTGGCCACGTTTCATTGCAAACAATACTTCCCAGAAACCACCCACTACAAAGGTAACGATGTAGATTGGTAGCCAGTAGGCAGCACCAAGAATGATGTTGTCCCACACACTATCAGGGTTAAAACCCGAAATAGCGCCAGCTAGTGCTGCTTGCCAAGATGTTGGCTCGGTGATGCCCATCGTTTCCATTGCAGTATTTGCCTGCAAACCAACGTTGTACATACCGAAGAAAATTGCTGGGAATGTACACATCCACACCAAGATCATCATACGCTTCAGGTCGACTGCGTCGCGTACGTGAGCTGCTGTTTTAGTTACATAACCCGGAGTGTAGAAAATAGTATCTGCAGCTTCGTAAAGCGCATACCAATTTTCATACTTACCGCCCTTATGGAAGTGCGGCTCCATTTTATCAAGAATATTTCTCAAGCTCATGATCAGGCCTCTTTCTCGATACGCGTCAAATTGTCGCGAAGGATTGGGCCGTACTCATATTTACCTGGGCAGGCAAATGTGCACAGCGCGAGGTCTTCTTCGTCCAGCTCTAGGCAACCTAGTTCCATTGCATGAACAATGTCACCTGTTACTAGCGCACGCAGCAATTGCGTAGGAAGAATATCCATTGGCATTAGCTGTTCGAACTGACCAACCGGAACCATAGCTCGCTCAGAACCGTTCGTAGTCGTTGTAAAGTCAAACTTCTTAGAACGATTCAGGAAGGAAGCGAATACATTAAGCACAGAGAACTTATTTGTACCAGGAACTACCCAGCCCATAAATTCACGCTTATCGCCTTCTTCTAGGATAGTGATCTGGTTTGCGTAACGACCAAGGTAAGCAAACGCGCCTTCAGTAGCTGTACGACCATTCCAAACAGAACCACTGATAATACGGTTATGATCTTCTTTCTGCGCACCAGCAAGAAGCTGTTCGAAGCTCGCACCCAAACGAGTTCGCAACAGACCTGGCTTTGCCGCACGAGGACCACTAACAGCAACAACACGATCAGTGAAAAGCTTACCTTCGGTAAATAATTTACCAACTGCAATCACATCCTGATAACCGATTGTCCAAACTGTTTTCTCCTGAGATACAGGATCAAGGAAGTGGATATGCGTACCAGCATTACCTGCAGGGTGACCACCCTCAAACTCTTCTACTGTCACACCATCAGCAGATGGAATATCAGCACCCGGCGCTTTACATAGATAAACAGTCGTTTCAGACAGCTTAGTCAGAATAGTAAGACCCTGGGAGAATGCTTCTTTTTGTTCAGCGATGATGACAGCTGGGTCACCTGCTAATGGATTGGTATCCATTGCTGTAACAAAAATAGAGTTTGGAGTAGTACCTGGCTGAGGTACACGGCTGAATGGACGTGTGCGAAGCGCAGTCCACAAACCAGAATTAACTAGATTGTCTTGCACTTGTTCGCGCGTCAATCCAGCCAGCTCATTGGCACTATATTTGTTAAATTCAACCGCTTCATCACCGTCCAACTCAATCACTACTGATTGAAGTGCACGACGCTCACCACGGTTAATCGCCTTAACTACACCCGCACCTGGTGCTGTGTAATTAACGCCTTCGGTTTTCTTATCGGAAAAGATCACTTGACCGAGTTTTACTCGATCACCTACCTTGACGGCCATGGTAGGTTTCATACCTACATAGTCAAAGCCGACTACGGCAACGGAGTCTACTGCTGGGCCATCTATAATAGATTGCTCAGGAGCGCCCGTGATCGGTAGATCCAGACCTTTGTTGATCTTGATCATACGCCTCACCCAATTACGTTAAATTCTTTCAGGATTCCAAAATCGATCTTGATTCCGACACGGCCTGTCCCCGAACGTAGTCGATATCTTGTAGTTATTTCGAAAATGGAATTACCCCACCCAAAAATCTGGCTAAGTATACCTGAGCGACGTGTCATTTTTCTACAAAGACCCTGCAATATCAGCGCGTTCCAGCCGATTATCTTGCCTTTTAGCGGTGGAATTTTTAGTTATATATATATAACTGATAGAAATATGATACATAAGGCAAATAAAAAGCCACCCTATAGGTGGCTTTTTAATCAACTCGCTACACTTAAGCTTCTTTCGGGAAAGCTGGTAGAGTGCACTGAGCCATTTTCTGCATCATGCGGATAACCTGGCAGCTATAACCGAATTCGTTATCGTACCAAACGTAAAGTACGCAACGCTTACCACCAGCAATTGTAGCCAACGCATCAACAACACCTGCAGCACGAGAACCAACGAAGTCAGTAGATACAGCTTCTGGAGAGTTGCTGTAGTCGATCTGCTTCTGCATAGCACCGTGTAGCGCAGCTTCACGAAGGTAAGCATTTAGCTCTTCTTTGTCAGTTTCGCTTTCTAGGTTCAGGTTAAGAATAGCCATTGAAACGTTTGGTGTTGGAACACGGATAGCGTTACCAGTAAGCTTACCTTCCATTGCTGGAAGTGCTTTAGATACAGCTTTAGCAGCACCTGTTTCAGTGATAACCATGTTTAGACCAGCAGCGCGACCACGACGGTCACCTTTGTGGTAATTGTCGATTAGGTTCTGGTCGTTAGTGTAAGCGTGAACAGTCTCAACGTGACCATTCTCAATACCGAACTTATCGTATACCGCTTTTAGTACTGGCGTGATTGCGTTTGTAGTACAAGACGCAGCAGATAGGATCGTATCTTCTGGAGAGATATCACCATCGTTAACACCCATAACGATATTCTTAACGCCTTTACCTGGTGCAGTAAGAACTGCACGAGAAGCGCCTTTAGATTGAAGGTGCAGCGATAGACCTTCTTTATCACGCCACTTACCAGTGTTATCAATAATCATTGCATTATTGATGCCGTAAGCAGTGTAATCAATTTCGTCTGGAGAGTTAGCGAAGATCACCTGAATAACGTTACCGTTAGCAGTGATTGTGTTGTTCTCTTCATCAACTGTGATAGTGCCTTTGAAAGAACCGTGAACAGAGTCACGACGTAGCAAGCTAGCACGTTTTTCTAGATCACGTGCTGCAGCACCTTTACGTACAACGATTGCACGTAGGCGAAGTGCTTGACCACCACCAGTACGCTCAATAAGAAGACGAGCAAGCAGACGACCGATACGACCGAAACCGTATAGAACGACATCAGTAGGTTCACGCTCTTCCGTGCCAATTGCATCAGCAAGCTCAGCTTTCAGGAATGTTTCTAGGTCCTGACCGTTACCTTCTGTGCGATATTTAACTGCTAGCTTACCTGCATCGATGTGCGCATTGCGTACATTCAGGTTTTTAACAGCTTCCAGAATTGGAAAAGTATCTACTACAGTTAGTTCCTGCTCTTCAACCTGACGCACGAAACGGTGTGCTTTTAGGATATCGATAACAGAACGTTTGATGATCAGACGACCGAATACTGAAGATTCGATGTTCTGGTCACGGTATAGACTACCTACTAGTGGAACCATAGCTTCAGCTAAGGCTTCGCGTTCTTTCCAATCTGTAAAAACTTGATCTTGGCTCACATGAAACTCCAAAAAGTTTTGTCAACTCGTTGGTACCCTACTAACACAGTCAGATTACAAGTATTAGTCGGACCCTAAAAATTTGGTGCGCGCATTATCCTCTTTTCCACCCTTTTGAGCAAATGCAGCATGATAGACTTTGGAACCATATATTTTGTCCTACTGAATAAGACTTATATTTATCCATTTACCCCAGTTCAAAACTACCAATTACATCTACAACGGTTAAACTACCCGATTTACTATTGGTTAGCGCATATTAAAGGAGCAACTCTGTGCTGCAACTGAACTACTCTCTACCCACAGGCCCCGGCGATAAGAAGCAGATCGGACAAGCCTATGGTGCAGGTACCGGCCTATTAATTACAGACGCAGCAAATCAGTTTAATGGCTTCACTTTAGTCATAACCAACGATACAAACACAGCGAACCGGTTACACGATGAAGTAAGTTTCTTCTCCAGTGATAGCAACTCACTTGAAATTCTTTCATTCCCAGATTGGGAAACACTGCCGTACGATACATTTTCTCCGCATCAAGACATCATATCCGAACGTATTTCTACGCTAAATAGGCTACCCAATTTAAGCAAAGGAATATTGATCGTACCTTTAAGTACGTTAATGCATAGAACAGCACCCACTGATTTTATTGCAGCGAATTGTTTTGATCTAAAACTTGAACAAACCATTAATCCAGAACATCTTCGTAAACAGCTTATCGACGCTGGATATCACGCAGTCGACGCTGTTATGGAACATGGCGAATTTGCCTTCCGTGGATCCATCATCGATCTATTTCCGACGGGTAGTACTTACCCTTTCCGAATCGAATTGTTCGATGATGAAATTGAAACGCTTAGAACATTCGATCCCGAGACGCAGAGATCAATTGAGCAGATCGACGCGATCAACTTACTACCGGCAAAAGAGTTTCCGTTCGACACACGCGCCATTAGCGGTTTTAAATCACGTTGGCGTGAGCGATTTGATGTTGATTACAGACAGTGCCCTGTTTACACCAACATCTCTGATGGCATGACCTCACCGGGTATTGAATATTATCTGCCCCTATTCTTTGAAGAATGCAGCTCTCTGTTTGCCTCATTGCCCGAACAAACACAAATCATTGTTGATAGTGAGCTTGAAGCTACCGCAGAACTATTCGCACAAGAAGTTAATGAACGTTATGAACAGCGACGTCACGACATTACTAACCCTGTACTGTCGCCGAACGAACTGTTCATCTCCACTAGCGAACTATTCTCTGCATTAAAGCAATATGGCCGCATTAGCCTATCTAGCGACCCTATTGATGAAAAACAAGGTCGCAGCAATCTTCCTTGCACCGAACCACCTTCACTTCCGGTCAACTCACAACTGAAAGAGCCGCTAACGGCATTACAAGGCTTCTTAGCAGAACGCGATGGCGCGGTTCTATTTTGTGCCGAATCAGCTGGTCGTCGAGAAGCATTATTAGAACTTCTTGCACGTATTAATGTTAAGCCTAACCAAGTTGATAACTGGCAAGCATTCTGTGAGTCTGATTACGACCTCGCCATCACGGAATACCCTCTTGAGCAAGGCCTTTCCATCTCAGGGCAGTTGCATCTCATCACTGAAACTCAACTGTTTGGCCATCAAGTATTCCAACGCCGCAGACGTAGCAAAGAGCAGGAACAGAATGACCAGGTTATTCGTAACCTATCAGAGTTAAATCCAGGCTCGCCTGTTGTTCACTTAGATCACGGTGTAGGCCGCTATCTCGGTCTACAGACTATCGAGCTCGAAGGCCAAACTAACGAATTCCTAACACTTGAATACGCAGATGAAGCAAAGCTCTACGTACCCGTATCTGCGCTCCACCTGATCAGTCGTTACACCGGTGCAGGTGATGAACATGCACCACTGCACCGACTTGGCACTGAGCAATGGTCCAAAGCCAAACGTAAAGCAGCCGAAAAAGCACGTGATGCAGCAGCCGAACTACTTGATATCTATGCTCGCCGTGCTTCGCGTATCGGATTCCAGTTTAGCGATCCTGATGAGCAGTACTTACAATTCGCTGCCACCTTCCCATTTGAGGAAACACCGGATCAAGCCGCAGCCATTGGCAACGTTATTCGAGATATGACCGCAGTTCAGCCTATGGACCGTTTGGTATGCGGGGACGTAGGTTTTGGTAAAACAGAAGTTGCTATGCGCGCAGCATTCATGGCAGTACAAAGCGGCAAACAAGTCGTTATTCTTGTACCTACTACACTACTCGCACAGCAACACTACCAGAACTTCCAAGACCGTTTTGCTGACTGGCCGGTAAATGTCGAGCTTATCTCACGTTTTAGAACAGGTAAGCAGCAAAGCACCATTCTAGATAAGCTAGAGGCCGGTAGCGTCGACATCGTTGTTGGCACCCATAAACTGCTCTCTGGCGACATCAATTTCAAAGATCTAGGCCTAGTAATTATTGATGAAGAACATCGTTTCGGTGTCCAGCAGAAAGAGCGCCTAAAATCGCTTCGCTCTGAAGTCGACATTCTAACTCTTACTGCAACACCAATTCCTCGCACGCTAAATATGGCGATGTCTGGCATTCGCGACCTATCTATCATTGCAACACCACCAGCGAAACGACTTTCCGTTAAAACCTTTGTTCGTTATAGCGACACAACTCTAGTCAAAGAAGCTATTTTGCGTGAGCTACTTCGTGGCGGTCAGGTCTATTACCTACACAACGAAGTGAAGAGTATTGAGAAAACAGCAGAAGAGTTACAAGAACTGGTCCCAGAAGCTCGAATCGGTATTGGTCACGGCCAAATGCGTGAGCGTGAACTCGAACAAGTCATGTCTGACTTCTACCATAAACGCTACAACATCTTGCTTTGTACGACCATTATCGAAACCGGCATAGATGTCCCTAATGCTAACACCATCATAATCGATCGCGCCGATAAATTCGGTCTAGCTCAACTACACCAATTACGTGGTCGTGTAGGACGTTCACACCACCAAGCTTATGCTTATCTTTTGACACCGCATAAGAAAGCAATGACCAAAGATGCGATCAAGCGTCTTGAAGCGATAGAGTCCGCAGACGACCTTGGCGCAGGCTTTACCCTTGCAACGCACGATCTAGAGATTCGAGGTGCGGGTGAATTACTGGGTGAAGAGCAAAGCGGTCAGATGCAAACGGTTGGCTTCTCCCTATTTATGGAGATGCTAGAACAAGCGGTTGAATCCATTAAAGAAGGCAAAACACCAAATATGGATCAGCCGATCAAGCAAGGTGTTGATGTAAACTTACATCTATCTGCGTTGATCCCAGATGAATATCTGCCGGATGTGCATAGCCGATTAATATTGTACAAGCGTATCGCTAATGCCAACTCAGCCACTGAACTCAAAGAGCTACAAATAGAGATGATTGATCGCTTTGGACTGCTACCCGATCAGGTTAAGAATCTCTTCAGGCTAACTGAGTTAAAACTACGCGCCGAAGCCATGAATATTGTTAAAATTGATGCTGGTAGCGAGGTCGGCAGAATCGAATTTGCCACTGATGCGAAAGTAGATCCGTTAACTTTAGTAAAAATGGTTCAAAATCAGCCACAAAAATATAAACTTGAGGGCGCAGACAAACTGCGATTCAGTTTAGATATGGAGAAAACCGAAGAACGCTTTAAAGCGGTAGAACGCCTTATGAGTGATCTGGCAGTTAAAACATCATGAAGATAATGCTAAAAGCGATATTCCTACCCTTAATACTTATTTTCAGCAGCAGCGCATTTGCTAACAGCTGGTATAAAGTAGAGGTTATTATTTTTGCCAACAATGATCCTATGGCAATCCACGAGGAATTCTGGCCAGAGATTAACGAAATTCCATTGCGTGATCGCGCCGTAGCACTTAAAGGCAAACCTGGCGCGGGTGAAAACCCAACAGCATACCAGAGCCTACCAAGCAGTCGCCACAGCCTAAAAAATGTTAAAAACCGCCTAAATAATAGCGGCGACTATCGTGTTCTTTTCCACGAAGCTTGGACGCAACCTGTATCACATACCCAGAACCCTCGCCCTATCAAAATCAGTGCAGGTCGCGTTTTAGATAACGGCATGCAAGAGCTTGAAGGTCACATTGCTGTTGGTCGTGGTCGCTACTTACATTTCCGCCCTGACCTATATATCAGCCACTTGGTTGCGCCTAGCAACAATGCACCTACAGCGGCCGAAGAAGAAACCCAGACCGAAGCCTTGCTGACTATGCAAGGCGATAGCGGAGACAAACAAGCAATAGCTGAGACTATTTCTGCCTTCCCTATAATCCCTGAAGTAGTAACTGCACATCAGAATCAAGCAAGGCGAATGAAATCTGAAGAACTTCACTATATTGACCACCCACTCATGGGAATTTTGGTTGAAATAACCCCTCTTGAGACAGAATAAAAAAACCGGCTAGCTGCCGGTTTTTATTTACATTGGAAAAATGTAAATCTCAATTCCCTTCTGATTCTTTAACTAACTCAGGCAACTCACCGCTTAAGTGAACAGTCGTAGTTGGGAAAGCAAATTCAGCACCCTTCTCTTCAACAATCTGCATTATCTGCATCATGACATCCTGCTTAATCTCGTGGAAACGAATCCAATCAGTCGTCTTGGTGAAGGTATAGATAAAGAAATCTAGCGAAGAAGGACCAAAACGATCTAAGTTAACAATCAACGTTTGTTGCTGGTCGATCTCAGGATGCATTCGAAGCATCGCTTTAACCGCTTTGATCACTTCTAAAACCTGAGCAGAATCATCGTAACGAATTCCAATATATTCGTAGATACGACGATTCGTCATTCGTGACGGATTTTCAACCGAGATGTTGGTGAAAGTAGAATTCGGCACGTATAACGGGCGCTTATCAAATGTACGAATTCGAGTCTGGCGCCAACCTATATCTTCTACGGTACCTTCGATCTGTTGATCAGGCGAACGAATCCAGTCACCCACTTTAAATGGACGATCTAGGTAAATCATCAAGCCACCAAAGAAGTTAGCCAAAAGATCTTTAGCAGCAAAACCAACCGCAATACCACCGATACCACCAAACGCCAAAATACCTGAGATACTGTAGCCATAGCTCTGCATAATGATCAGAACAATAATGATGGAAACAATTAAGCGTAGAAGCCTACCCAAGGCTCCAACTGTAGTTGGATCCATAGGTTTCTTCATACGATCTGGCATCACCAGAACTTGCTCTAACCGCTTTAGGAAGCGCAAGCATGACCACGCCAATAGAATCACAGGAACCAGTTTAGGTAACGGGTTATCATCACCCAGCACTTCAATGGCAAAGTTCTGTTCGAATAGCTGTATTAACCAATAACCTGCTGCCAACCAGATTAAAAACAGTGCCGGCCGGCTAAATGAATTCAGAAAAACATCGTCCCAAAGGATTTTAGTTTTTTCCGCTTGCTTCATTAACTGACTGATTGTTGAGCGCGCAACAAGATCAGCAACAACCGCAATCACACAAACAGCTACGGATAAGATGATCCATGCAGAATCACTATAGTCAGGAAAGTGCTCAGTTAATAACTGATTTAACATATCGATCATAACGTCACATCCAGCAAATCATTTGCAAGTACGCGAGCAGCACTTAAACGCTCCTCATCCCTATTCCACTCTTTACCTCTAAGAGAGGATATCTCTTTCAAAGGTTTGAAATCAGACGCTTCCAAGTACTTAAGGATATCCAATGTACCTTGGCGCTCATTACAACACAGCAAAGCCTGACAACCCGAAGCTATCGCCTTATCAGCACGCTCCGCATAACCACCTGCACTATGGGCCGCTTTCATACTCAGGTCGTCACTAAAGATAATTCCACCGAAGCCCATTTTCTTTCTCAAGGTCTCATCCAACCAGAAAGAGGAAAAACCGGCTGGAGAAGAATCGCACTCAGGATAAAGTACGTGCGCAAACATCATCGCTTCGAGTTTGTTATCAACGGCCTGCCTAAACGGCACCATATCGGTCTTCCATAACTCATCAAAAGATCGACCGTCTATAGCATCAGCATGGTGGGTATCTGCATCTGCCCAGCCATGACCAGGAAAATGCTTACCAGTAGCCGACATACCTGCTGAGCGCATACCCTCTATATACGCAGCAGAGAGCTCAGTCACTGTTTCATAGTCTTCACCAAACGCACGATTGCCGATTACCGTATTACGCCCGTAATCGACATCCAAAACCGGTGCGAAGCTCAGATCGACATCAAGCTGACGCAACTCCGCCGCCATCAGATAGCCAAGCTCTTTTACTGCAATAACGCCCTCTGAAGACCCTGAGAATCGTTTCGAAATTGCTTTGACCGGAGGCAGCACTGTAACCCCCTGCTTCAAACGCTGAACTCGACCACCCTCTTGATCGATACTAATCACAAGCTCTTCACGAATCGCTCGCATAGAAGCCACAAGTGCCTCAACTTGCTCTGCGTTTTCCGTATTACGTGCAAATAAAATAACGCCACCGATGAAAGGATGTTTTAGGAGATCCTTTTCTTCAGCGGTTAATTCCGTACCTTCAAGGTCTAGAAACAGAGTAACTTCAGACATAGAGATTATTCTTCAATTAAAACAGATGTACCGGCTGACACTTTCGAGAATAGCTGAATCAAATCGCTGTTTCTCATACGAATACATCCATGAGATTTAGCCACTCCCATAGGTTCCGTATCTGGCGTACCGTGTATGTAGACATAGCGCTGCATGGTATCAACTTCACCCAAGCGGTTACGACCAATTTCTAGACCAGAGAGCCACATGATCCGAGTTAGGATCCAATCACGATTAGGATAAGCATCAGCCAGCTCTTGCGAATAGATTTCGCCAGTTTGGCGTCGACCAACAAAAACAGCGTTTTCTTGAGCGTCCGAGCCGATCATAGCGCGAATATAGTGACGGCCTCTTGGCGTACAACCACTATTCTTTTGTTCGCCCGGACCATTAAGCGCTGTAGAAATGGCATAGCTCTGCAGCAGTTTTGTGCCGCTCGACAGTTCCAATGTTTGTCGAGCGATAGATACCCTAATGCAGAGCATAGGATTACAAACGGCAGAAGTAAGTTTTATCAGCACGCGCCTGAAGGCCAGCAGACAAAACAGGAATCATTCGATGTAGGATCTGCTCTACTTCTGCACTCCCTTGGAACTCGCGCTTTTCGATCGCATTGAGTGTATGGAAGTTCGACAAAGTAAAAGTAATGGAACCAAGAAGGAAATGAAGCCTCCAGAAAAACTCATCATCTTCCATCGGTGCAGAATCTTGACGTAGGAGCTTGATGAAAGGCTGAACTTTCTCACTATAACGTTCGATCAAGAAATCGCGCAGCTCTTCTTGATTCTTCATATAAGACAGCTCTAGCAGCCTCATAAATACAGATAGAGCATTGACGTTGTCGCGATTTACCAAAAGCAAAGCGCGCATCAGCATTTCTAAAAGCTCTTCGAGAGAAGGCTGTTGACCATCCGCATTAGCAAGACGTTGATCCAACATCAGGCCGAGTTCATCGCACAAGGGTTCTAGAAACTTTTCAGCAACGGCCTGAATCAAGCCTTTTTTCGAACCAAAATGGTAGTTGATAGCTGCTAAGTTAACGTCTGCGCGACTGGTTATCTGACGAACAGTTGTTTCAGCAAACCCCTGTTCAGCAAACAATGTTTCAGCAGCCTGCACAATACTTGCCGATGTTCCCTTGTGATGCATCAGTACTCCAAACCAGCGTTTCAAACAAATGATGGATGAATTATAACGATAATCACCCGTAATAAATCAAGTCATTATTGCGTGTAAATCTTTGTTTACTACCAATTTATGAAACAAGCTTACTTGTTACACGAATTGGTAAATTAGGAAGGAAGAATAACAAGGAGAAATGAATAGGAAATGAAAGCATAAAAACTAAGGAGGTGTTCATTTGGAATCACCTCCCCAGCCAAATAGATTAGCGATTAATGATGTTTTGGCGCGTTAAGCGGCTCCACCACTTTGTTAAAACCTTATCGCTAGAATCCGCAGCCATATCAGAGATCTTGTCTTGTAGCGTCTTCTTCTGTTCGTAACGAACTTCGAAAATATCACTCTCATCTGACGCATCCATTAAGTACTGATCGGATGTCATCAACTCATCAACTAAGTTGACATCAAGCGCCTGTTTGCCAAACCAAATTTCACCTGTAGCCACCTTATCGATATCAACAACGTCGCGGTACTCGTGCACAAAGTTCTTAAACAGCTCATGCGTTTCTTCTAACTCTTCCTTAAACTTCTCACGACCTTTATCAGTATTCTCACCAAACACAGTCAAAGTACGCTTATATTCGCCCGCTGTTAGCACTTCAAAATCGATATCGTTTTTCTTTAGCAACTTATGGAAGTTAGGCAACTGAGCGATCACACCGATAGAACCAACAATGGCAAATGGCGCAGCAATCAACTTGTCCGCTAAACACGCCATCATGTAACCGCCACTTGCTGCAACTCGATCTACACAGATCGTTAGAGGAATCTCTTTACGCTTGATACGCTCAATTTGAGAAGACGCAAGACCATACTCATGCACCATACCACCAGGACTCTCAAGACGGATCACAACTTCGTCCTGCGGCTCTGCCATCATCAAAACTGCTGACACTTCTTGACGGAAAGGTTCAACTTCACTTGCTTTAACATCACCATCAAAATCCAAAACGTAGATACGCTTACGACGTGGCTCATCTTCTTTCGGCGGGTTTTTCTTACGCGCTTTTTTCTCTTCTTTTTCTTTCTTTTTCTCTTCTTTCTGCATCGCTTTTAGCGTTTCTTTATCTAGAATCGCATCTTCTAGCGCTTCCTTCATATCCAAAAGCTCATCATTAAAATGAGTCACTTCAATCTCACCTTGATGACCATCTTTACGAGAACGAGAAGAAACAACAGCAATACCTGCAACAACCGCAATAATGGCAATAACAATAGTTACCGATTTAGCCAAAAACAGGCCGTATTCACTGAAAAATTCAACCACAGAGAAAACTCCGAAATAAACTATAAGTAGAAGGACCGCTAATGTATCATAAATCCCCCTTTTACCCACCCGTTTGAGATAACGTAGTAATGAGCCAAGAGATATCTGTTAGCAAAGTTGTTGAAAAATTACCGAGTCGATTTGTTTCTCAAAATGCTGTGGATCTTGAAGCTGTCTTTCAATTTGAACTAGAAGACGATCAAAACTTCTATATCGAAATTAAAGATGCTCAGTGTAACGTTTTAACGGGTGACCATGATGATCCAAATGTGACACTTATCATGGAAGCAGAAACAATGGTGAGTGTAATCAACGGTGAAAAAGATGGTATGAGCGCCTTCCTTTCTGGTCAGTTAAGAGCAGAAGGCAACATCATGTTAGCGACTAAACTTGGCAAATTATTTAGTCGAGAAAAACAAACAGATCAATAATTTACATCTCTTCTATAAACTTATCGATCAACTGCCTCGAGATAGTGAATTTGGGTGGAATGGTTGGCAGGTCATCAACACTAAACCAATCAGCTCTTAGAATCTCTTCACCGTCGGGCGTTATCTCACCCTCACTATAATCAGCCATAAAGCCAAGCATAAATGAGTGCGGGAAAGGCCATGATTGGCTGCAAACATACTTAATGTTTTTAACTTTAATTCCTACCTCTTCCATCACCTCACGCTCCACAGCGTGCTCTGCAGATTCCCCCGCTTCGATGAAGCCTGCCAAGGTACTGTAACGACCAGATTTAAACTTGCTGGAATGCGCCAAAAGGCATTTATCATCTTTGCGCACCAACACAATAATACAAGGCGAAAGGCGTGGGTATTGATGATGTCCGCAGGATGGACAAACCTTGGCAAGGTCCGCCTCATCCATAACCAGTTCAGTTGCACAGCGTGGACAGAACTTAAACGAGGCATGCCAAGTTATTACTTGAGCTGCAGCAGACAATATAGAGAACTCATCTTCGTTTTCAGTCTGCGACAAGGCTAAACGCAAATCCAACGCCTCCACAAATAAGCACTTACCCCTATCCTTTAAAACAGCAACTCGGTAAGACTTATTAGAAACCTCAGGCAAATCAAAACTGATCTCCACATCAAGTGATTCCAGCTCTATCTCTGAGAAAAGAAATCTGCCTTGTTGATCACAAAGTAGCGACTCTCCGAATGCTAAAAAGTAGTTTTTTTCCTGTAACCCCAAGATTTACCTCCATTTTTCGCACTGTAAAATCTATTTATGTACGAGTTTACAACTGCAGTAGAGCAGTCATAAAGGCATTAACTAGTAGTTTTTGCAACTCCATTCACAACTTAACAGCCATTTTAGTTAAAGATACGCCTATCAATAATCTTAGTCTTTAGATTTATAAGACCAACTGTTAGTCTATGCCAACCCAAATAAATAAGGGTTTTCCCTATAACGGCAGTAGCTGTTCTGATTATAGGAAACAGAGTAATGACCAACACATTATCACAAGCATTTACTAGAAACTTTCTAGGCAATTCACCTGTATGGTACAAGCTAGCGATTCTAGGTTTTTTGATACTAAATCCAATCCTTCTGGTTACCTTAGGGCCCGTAATTACAGGCTGGATCCTAATCTTTGAATTTATATTTACACTGGCTCTGGCATTAAAATGCTATCCCCTTCAACCTGGCGGCCTACTCGCTATTGAAGCCATAATTATTGGCCTCGCAAGCCCCGATTCCGTCGCTCATGAAATAGAAGCTAACCTCGAAGTCATCCTTTTACTGATGTTCATGGTGGCTGGCATCTACTTTATGAAGGATATGCTCCTCTGGGTGTTCACTAAAATACTCATTAAGGTTAGATCTAAAACCCTGCTCGCTCTACTCTTCTCTTTCTTCTCTGCATTCTTATCTGCTTTCCTCGACGCCCTTACTGTCACCGCTGTGCTGATCAGTGTAGGCGTCGGCTTTTATGCGGTTTATCACAAAGTCGCTTCGGGTAAGGCATATCACAATCCTGATCACGACCACGCCGATGATGAAGCTGTACATGCGAACCATCATGCCGATCTCGAAGAATTTCGTGCCTTCTTGCGAAGCTTACTTATGCACGGTGCTGTCGGTACAGCACTTGGGGGAGTATGTACGCTGGTTGGAGAGCCACAAAACCTATTAATAGCTGAAAAAGCCGGTTGGAGCTTTCTTGAATTCTTTTTACTTATGGCACCCATTACACTACCAGTGCTAGTTGCCGGCTTAGTTACTTGTGCCTTAGTAGAAAAAACTAAAATCTGTGGATATGGAGCACGCTTACCAAAAAACGTTAGGGATATTCTTTTAGATTTTGCGGCTGAACAGGATGGTAAGCGCTCCTTGCGCGACAAAGCGGCACTCTGCATCCAAGCCTTTGTTGCCGGCTTTTTAGTCTTTGCACTGGCTTTTCATGTTGCAGAAGTAGGTTTAATTGGCCTTACGATCATCATTCTTCTAACTGCCTTTAACGGCATTGTCGAAGAACATCAGATAGGAAAAGCATTTGAAGAGGCACTGCCCTTCACCGCGCTCTTAGTTGTATTCTTTTCAATCGTTTCAGTCATTCATGAAAACCATCTATTCCAACCAATTATCGAAGCAGTTTTAGCTTTACCGGTAGAACAACAACCGGGCGTATTTTTTATCGCCAATGGAGTACTTTCAGCTATCAGTGATAACGTGTTTGTCGCAACGGTTTATATCAATGAAGTCGTTGCAGCTTTGAATAGCGGCTCAATTACACGCGAGCATTTCAATTCGCTAGCCATTGCAATCAACACAGGCACCAATATCCCAAGTGTCGCAACACCCAATGGGCAAGCTGCATTTTTATTCCTGTTAACATCGGCCTTAGCACCACTTATCCGCCTCTCATACGGCAAGATGGTTGTTATGGCCCTGCCTTACACAATAGTGATGAGCGCTGTGGCATACACCTCCCTGCAGATGTATCTCTAGCCAACTATCTAAAAGTTAAAGGCCAGCATCCTCATGCTGGCCTTTAACTTTTAATAACAGCGAGTAAGACTTTACACTTTGAACTTAGACACCATCGCCTGAAGTTGTTTAGAAATATCGCTCACTTGATCATTTGCTCCTGCTGACTGTTTAGCACCTGCTGCAGTTTGTTCAAACCCTGCACTAATGCTTTCTAGATCCCTAGCGATATCGTCTGCGACTGCTGATTGCTGCTCTACAGCTCCTGCAACCTGAATGTTCATTTCACTGATCGCATTTATCGCATTATGTATTCGCTCTAGCGCCTCTGCAGTTTCCTCTGACTGTGCCACTGTTTGCTGTGACTGCGAGTAACTGGTTTCGATTGCTTTTACAGTATCTGCTGTACCGGATTGCAACCGCTGAATAATCTCTTGAATCTCAGTAGTAGAAGATTGCGTTCTTTGTGCTAACGTCCTTACTTCATCTGCTACAACTGCGAAGCCTCGACCTTGTTCACCAGCTCGCGCCGCCTCAATTGCAGCATTCAGCGCCAGCAAGTTGGTTTGTTCAGAGATATTCTGAATAACCCCAATAACTACTTCGATATCAGAACTACTTTGTTCAAGGGTTTTAATAAACTCTACCGTAGTTTCAAGGTTAGTCGCTAGATCTCCAATTTCCGTCAATGTCTTACTGATGGTCTGCTTACCTCTTTCTACCTCAGACAAGCCTTCATTTGATTGCGTGGCTGAATCGGTCGCATGACGTACCACCTCCTGAATACTCATAGCCATCTCATTAACTGCTGCAGCAATCGATGAAGTTTTAGCTTGTTGTTGATCAATAATATGTGAGGTCTCTTCTGATATCTGACTAGCAGAATCAGCATTAACGGAAAGGTCTTTACTAGTACTGATAATGTTACCAATAAGTGATTTAAGCATTTGCGACATTTCACTGACAGATCGATATATACCTGTATCGCCGCTTGATACGACCAAATCTCTAGATAGATCCCCTTCTGAAATGCTTCGTGTAATTGCTGCGATATCAGCAGGCTCACCACCGATGGGCTTACGAATTATCTTAGCGATAACCCACGACAAAACCACACCAACAACTATTGAAAACAATGAAAGCACAACAATCATAAAGACTGTATTTTCCGCCAACGCTTGTATCTCTGGGCCTAGAGCATCTTGGTCTTTCTTAACTGATAGTTTTACATCCTCTAAGTCTTTCGCAATAATTGGCCCAATTTTATTTAAGGTTCCATTGATTAAGCCATTTCGCTCTTCAATGATCTCAACCACTTTTGTGAAAGTAGATATGTACTGCTCGTGTTGCTGTTTGAATACCCGCAATGACTCTCTGCGAGTTGGGTTTTGAAGATTTTCATCCAACTTTTCAACAAAAGGCCATATTTTCTCTTGAAGCTCCTGCTTGGCCCTATCCTCATCAGCAGTAGCATTAGTAATAAGATACTTAGCTACATACAAACGACCTAGGAGTAAGTGCTCTTGGACCTGAGCGGCATAGAAGGCTGCGGTAATATCGTTATCTGCATAAGCCGACTTAATAATACTTGTCATCTGCTTACGCATTGATAGGCCTGAAGGATCAAGCTGATTTTTTACTAATCTATTTCGCTCTCTAAAGAGCTCAACTACTTTGCTAAAACCATTTTTATACTTGGTTAGATTTTGTGCAGATTTAGCAACTAATTCCGCGCGTTCAGGCTTTTGAATCTCAACTTTGGCTTCAGCCATAAAGCTTTCAACTTTCGCTAAACGACCATCGTATTGTTTGATCGACTCTTCACTGCGCTCATTTAGAAATTTTAGAACGCCTAAGCGGACCATCAGCATATTAGCCTGTAAACGACCCGCTAAGTTTGTATCACGAGCAAGACCACGATACTCGACTACGCCGTTATAAACGCTGTTGACGCCTACCCAAGAAGCAATCGAAATGACCGCAAGAAGAATGATGATCGAAGAAAAGCCCGCACTAATCTGAGCGGTTAGTTTAAGTTTCTGAAACATAATACAACTCGCTTCATGAGGCTCTTCCCTAAGGCTCGTGTAATTTTGTTTAAGGTTTAAACAACAGTGTAGTTCAGAAAATCTTAATGCAAGGGAGATTTTTAGTGAGGCCAGTTAATACAAGAAGTAAAAACCAGAATAAAACAGGCTAATTACAACCTGATCAAAAGCAATAAAACTACTTATATAAACCAAGCCGTTGTAACCTGATACACATAACAGGGAATTATTAATACTTACCAATAATCTGGATTATTAAAGGCCTTAACACAGCCTAATTTCCCATTTGAAGGCTCAATATCACGATCATTAAGCATCTGTGCAAGCCACCCCATTGGCTGACTCAATGGATAAGGTGGTTCGATTAACTCAATACTAACTTGTCTAAATCCAGTTTTTGAATAGAAAGCAGGATCGCCATAAGTAACCACCAGCTCTATGCCTTTTGCTTTTAATTGATCTAACCCATATCGGATCAGCTTTTGGCCAATGCCTTTTCCTTGGAAGCTGCTAGCAATAGCCATAGGTGACAACATAAACGCTAGAGCTTTATTCGGAAGGGTTAACCGGCTGAAGAATATAGCGCCAACTAGATAGCCACGCTCATGTGCACAAAATCCAAGAAGATCGTTTTGTGGAGTTTCGTCCACCAACTTGGTTACCAATTGCCTTAGCAACCGCCCTTCATGCTCACCAGCAGAAGCTGTAAAAACAGCTTCGAACAGATTTACAGTTTCCTGTACATTAATATAATTAAAAGCTGAATATTCCATTCAAACAGTCCTTAAATACTCATTTGAGTATGTCTAGCCACTAAATATCTAGCAACTAATCACTACAACCGTCCCGTTTTAATCGCCTGATGAATGCAATACTTAGCGACCACCTTATGAAATGGTTTTATCATCGCCATATAGATCTTGCCTGATTTAGTCTTCAAGTTTACCAAGGTCGATACCGCAAACTCATGATCTGAGGTTTTCATAACGGACAACCACATATCCATATTAGGCTCGTAGGCACCGCACACAACCTCACCATCAGTGACGAGTTCTATATTGAGAAAGCCCGCTTTTCTACCCTCCTCAATCTCATTCAAACTCAGCGACATTTCAGTAGAACTCGCCGAAAAACCAAACATTTTAACAACAGCATTTCTTATCTTGAGTGCTAACTGAATACTCTTAGGCATATAGCCAAAAATGCGATGATAAACATCCTTAGCATTCAAGCCGTTATGACGAACAGAAACTTGAAAGGAGTCTCGGTAATAGCTTTCGCTTTCCTTACCGTTGATTGTGGTTGTTGATGGAAATTCGATTTCTGAAATCATTGCGACTAGCCCTTATTCCTTATAGATCTAACTTTGCAGATTCATTTATGGCTGTTTTCTTTGTTTAAATCACCCAAAGGGCTGTTCTTTTCATAATCCGGACCAAAAAAAACACGCTGTAAAAAGCGTGTTTTTCTTAACCAATCTGAGATTAGATCTCAGTTTTCCCACCCATGTATGATTGCAGGGCTTCTGGAATTTGGATCTTGCCATCTGCAGTTTGGTAGTTTTCCATAACTGCTAGCAACGTACGACCTACCGCTAGACCAGAGCCGTTTAGCGTGTGCAGTAGCTCAGGCTTGCCTGTTTCTGGGTTTCTCCAACGCGCTTTTAGACGACGCGCTTGGAAGTCTGTCATGTTGGAAACAGAGGAAATCTCACGGTACTTATCTTGACCTGGCAACCAAACTTCGATGTCGTAAGTCTTAGCAGAGCTAAAGCCTAGATCGCCACCGCATAGTGTTACTACACGGTATGGTAGGTTTAGTTTCTGTAGGATCGCTTCGGCATGACGAATCATATCTTCTAGCGCGTCCCAAGATTTAGATGGCTCAACGATCTGTACCATCTCAACTTTTTCGAACTGGTGCTGACGGATCATACCGCGTGTATCACGACCAGATGAACCTGCTTCAGAACGGAAACAAGGCGTGTGCGCTGTGTACTTCATTGGCAGCTGAGCGGCATCAACGATTTCGTCACGAACGATATTTGTTACTGGTACTTCTGCCGTTGGGATCAGGTAGTACTGGCGATCACCGAACGGTACTTTAAACAGATCTTCACCAAACTTAGGTAGCTGACCGGTACCACGAAGGCTGTCTTCGTTAACCATGTAAGGCACGTAAGTTTCTGTGTAACCATGTTCTTCAATCTGTGTATCTAGCATGAACTGGATAAGCGCACGGTGTAGACGTGCCAATTTTCCCGTCATTACAGAGAAACGAGAACCGGTCAGTTTAGCAGCCGTTTCAAAATCTAGTTCGCCACTCTTTTCGCCAAGCGCAACGTGATCTTGCGGTTCGAAAGCGAATTCACGTGGTGTACCCCAACGGCGTACTTCTACGTTATCTTCTTCATCAGCACCTTCTGGTACTTCATCGCTTGGGATGTTGGGTACGCCAGAAAGCAACTCGTCTAGGTTGTCCTGTAGGCTGTTTAGCTCAGCTTTAGCTGCATCTAGTTTATTACCAAGATCAGCCACTTCTGCTAGCAATGGCTGGATATCTTCGCCAGCAGCTTTTGCTTTACCAATGCCTTTCGATCGTGTGTTTCGCTCGCTCTGTAGATTCTCAGTTTCAACCTGAAGCTGTTTACGCTGGTTTTCCAGCTCAACAAACTGATCAACCGGGAATTCAAAACCTTTTTTCTTCAGCAGCTGTGCTACTTCTTCCGGGTTAGCACGGACAATTTTTGCGTCGAGCATGAGCTTTTAAAACACCTATGTATAAAGATTAGAACAAGCGTGTAAACCAAAGGCCGCCATACATAGCAACCAAACACAGTAGAACGCTTAATAATATATAAATCGCAGCCGACATCATATGCCCTTGCTGCAGCATTGCGACAGTTTCTAACGAAAAAGTAGAAAAAGTTGTGAATGCACCCATGAAACCAACCATTAATAGCGGTCGCATCTCTGGACTGAGTTTTGATTTTTCTAGAATTAGAACGAATAACACGCCCATCAAAAAAGAGCCAACCACATTACAAGTTAGGGTGCCGTAAGGGATACGATGCTCAGCATTATTCAGTAAGCTACTTACCCAATAACGACCTAATGCACCCGCTGCACCACCGATGGCAATTGCTATGAGGTTTAACATCCCTTGATCCTTTCCCTGCGGTTATTCGTCTGAATAGCGTTTGAGAGGGCTTTGTTGATCAAGCTGTTTGAGGTGACGTAATTTTTCACCTATTTTCAGCTCCAAGCCTCTTTCTTGAGGATGATACCATTGCTGATCTGCAATTTCTGGCGGTAAATAAGATTCTCCAGCCGCATAGGAATCAGGTTCGTTATGCGCGTAGCGGTATTCATCACCGTAACCCATCTCTTTCATCAAGCTTGTTGGCGCATTTCGAAGATGAACCGGCACTTCATAGTCTTGCTGTGCTTTTACATCTGCCATGCATTGATTGAAAGCCTGATAAACGGCATTACTCTTGGGCGCAGAAGCACAGTAGATAGCCGCTTGCGCTATTGCCCTTTCACCTTCTGCGGGCCCAACGCGCTCAAACGCGTCCCATGCTGATAAGGCAACTTGCATAGCGCGTGGATCTGCATTGCCTATATCTTCGGAGGCGATTGCCACTAGCCGTCTTGCGATATATAACGGGTCGCAACCACCATCCAGCATTCGGCAATACCAATACAAAGCACCATCAGGTGATGAGCCTCGAACTGATTTATGAAACGCAGAGATCTGATCGTAAAAGATATCACCCTGCTTGTCGTAACGACGCCCTGTTGATCGCAATACCTCAGCAAGAACCTCTTCATTAATCACTTCAGTTCCATTCGCTTGTCTTTCGGCCAGATCCGTTGCGATCTCTAACAGATTTAGTGAACGTCTAGCATCACCGTCCGCAGCTTGTGCTAAGCGCACTAACATATCGTCGGTAATCTGGAAGTTTCGATTACCTAACCCTTTTTCGCTGTCGATAATTGCGCGGTGAAGTACCTCTAGAATCTCGATATCTTGAAGTGACTTTAAGGTGTATACCCTCGCACGCGAAAGTAAGGCGTTGCTCAACTCAAAAGATGGGTTTTCCGTGGTCGCACCCACAAAGATGATAGTGCCGTCCTCTACATAAGGCAGAAAGGCATCCTGCTGGGATTTGTTAAAGCGGTGAACCTCATCCACAAAGAGGATTGTTTTACGCCCATTTTGCATCGAATGCTGTTTAGCTTGTTCTACCGCGATACGAATATCTTTGACGCCAGATAAAACAGCTGAAAGGGTAATAAAGTGTGCATCAACATGATGCGCAATCAGCTTAGCGAGCGTTGTTTTCCCTACACCTGGCGGCCCCCAAAACACCATAGAATGGGCTACGCCCTGTTCTAGTGTGGTACGCAGTGGTTTGTCTGGCCCTAACAGATGGGACTGACCAATATATTCGGTCAGTGTTCTTGGACGCATACGAGCCGCTAAAGGCTCGTATGCAGGTGCTTGGGAAAATAGATCCACTCTATTCCTCAATATCTACAATGACGTCTGTTCCTTCTGGAACACGGAAATAAAAGCTTTGATTAGTCACTTCTGGGTTAAGTGTCTGCTCTGCAAATACAACAGATGTACGCTGTCCCAAAGAATCTTCCAACATCAGTTCAGAAATAACATTGCCTGCAAACGCTAAACGAATGCGGCTGAAGCTGTATTGATCAGATTTCGGTTTAAGATCGAAGATTTGCTCGCTTCCAGTATCTTCAACTAATCGAACGGCGTAAGTTTTCTGTAGTTCACCAATTTGGCCATTTAGAATCAAAGCAGGTGCACTGTCTTGCTGTGTATCTGCAGCTCTTTGTGTAACTTGCTCTAAATCAGGATCGTATATCCAAATATACTCGCCGTCAGATACAATCTCTTGCGGGAAAGGTTGCTGAGTTTCCCAGCGAAAACGATTCGGCTTCGCTAAAAGAAGACTGCCTTCTGTTTTCTGTGCTTCACGGCCATTTTCAGCCAAGGTAACTTGTTCAAACTTGGCTGAAAAGCTGTTGTAGCCTTGTAGTAGTTCATTCAGCTTATTGGCACCATCGGTTGCAGCCATGGCAACGCTACTACCTGCGATTAAGCAGGCTGATGCGGTATGAATAGCAAATTTCTTAATGTAACTCGTTAATCTCATACTCAAACCTTTAAGGTGATATTACATCTCACCGTTCGGAGATGGGGCTAATACTTCACGTTGCCCATTACTGCCCGCAGAACTCACAACACCAGCGGCTTCCATCGCCTCGACCATTCGAGCGGCGCGGTTATAACCAATTTTCAATTTACGCTGCACACTAGAAATTGAAGCTTTACGGGTTTCCAATACAAATGCGACCGCTTCGTCATATAGCGGGTCTTGCTCATCATCGAACAGCGAACCTGAACCTCCGCCGTCTGAAACAGCATCACCTTCCGTAATTTCAGTAATATAATCTGGCTGACCTAGCTTCTTCCACGCCTCTACAACACGATGCACTTCATCATCGCTTACAAATGCACCATGAACACGGTTTGGCAAACTTGTACCTGCTGGTAGATAGAGCATGTCACCCCAACCCAGCAGGTGCTCTGCACCGGACTGATCCAAGATTGTTCTGGAGTCGATTCTTGAAGATACCTGGAAGGCGATACGCGTTGGGATATTCGCCTTAATTAGACCGGTAATAACATCAACCGATGGGCGTTGTGTTGCTAGGATTAAGTGAATCCCTGCAGCACGGGCCTTTTGTGCGATACGTGCGATTAGCTCTTCTACCTTTTTACCCACGATCATCATCATGTCGGCGAATTCATCGATCACGACAACGATGTACGGTAGTGGTTCTAGCTCAGGTGCCGGCGTGCCGAATGGCTCACCATGTTCTTCTGCATTCCAAAGCGGATCTAAGAGAGGCTCACCTTTCTTACGCGCTTCTTCAATCTTATCGTTAAAGCCTGCTAGGTTACGTACACCCATCTTAGCCATAAGACGGTAACGTCGCTCCATCTCGCCTACACACCAACGCAGACCCGATGCAGCATCTTTCATGTCGGTAATAACTGGCGTTAATAGATGCGGAATACCTTCGTAGATTGAAAGCTCCAACATCTTAGGGTCGACTAGGATTAAACGCACCTCTTCTGGTGTTGCTTTGAATAGCAACGATAGAAGCATGGCGTTTACACCGACCGATTTACCCGAACCTGTTGTACCCGCCACCAGCAAGTGAGGCATTTTGGCAAGGTTTGCTACCACAGGATTACCCGCAATATCGTTACCTAAACCAATTGTTACTTTAGAACCGGCTGAAAGGTACGGTTTAGAACTCAGTACTTCGCTTAGATGTACGGTTAGACGAGATTCATTTGGTATCTCAATACCGACTACCGACTTACCTGCAATAACCTCAACCACACGCACACTGGTCACCGCCATAGAACGCGCTAGGTCTTTGGCTAGGTTAGTAATTTTGCTGGCTTTAACACCCGGAGCTGGCTGGATTTCAAATCGTGTAATTACCGGGCCGGGGTTTACCTCAACTACCTCCGCAATTACGCCAAAGTCTTTTAGCTTGCTTTCAAGTAAGCGAGACATCTGCTCTAACTCATCTGGCGAGTAACCCGTATCTGTATTCAGTTCAGGTGGGTCTAGCAGCTCTAATGGCGGTATCTTGCGTGCAGGTTTACGTTTTGGAGCACCCGCTTCATCTAAACCAAGCTCTTTATCTTGCATTGGCTTATGTGTTTCAGACAACGGTACAATTTTAACCTGCGGTTTAGCGTCTTCTGCTACTGGTGGAGTGGCAACTTGAGCAGGTGTTGAAACAGGGTGCAAAACTTCAGGCTCTTGCGCCACTTGTTGTGAAGGTTCCGCTTGCACTGGTTCAGACGCTGTCAGAATTTCACCCGTTTCAGTATCAATCTGTTCTTCGATCAGCTGCTCAACTTTAGGTTCCTGACCAGTATGCTGTGGTCTCACTAAAGGAACTTCCTCAGCTGCTGCTTCCGTATTTTCAGCAGTATCAGTTACACCTGTTGCACTAAATCGAGAAGCAAATTTCTCTTCGATCGTGGCTGGTTTAGCACTATCAGAGAAACTTGGTTCAATACGGTCATTAACTAATGGAGGCGCCGGCTCTTCGAATTGATCTTTTATGTAGTCCCTTTGCAGAGTCGCTTCGGCTTTAGAAAGCTCATCATCAGATAGATCTAGAGAAGCTTCTGTTTCTTCTTGTTGCGGTAAAACAGACTCAGTCGATTTAACAACCTTCTGCCCTACTCGCTCCAGAACTGTACCCCACCCCATTTCTAACAATAGGGTTAATCCAAACAAAAGTAGTGCAAATAACACTAAAGAGCTGCCTAAAACACTCAATAGAGAGACAGCTAAGTCAGAAACCGCTTCACCTAAAATACCACCTGCAGTGAAAGGATAATCTAAACCAGTGTTAGAGATATGGGTAGCACTTAACGCACTGAAAGCCGTTAAAAACAGCAATGCGCCCGTTAAACGCAGCATAAAGAAAGGGATAACATCCAAAGCACCGCTATGCTTTCTAAACAAGAAACGACCGGTTTGATACAAAATTAGAATAGGTATAAAAAACGCAGCTAGTCCCAAGCCCGAAATAAGAAGGTCTGCTATCCAAGCACCTACTGGCCCCGCTAAATTGCTAATTTCTGGCTGATAGCCAAGGTGTGACCATCCTGAATCCTTTGGGTTAAATCCAAATAAAGCCACAATCAAAAACAGGCTGACCGTAACAACAACGATTAAACTCGATTCACGGCTGATTCTTACAAGTAATTCGGGAAAATTTAAACGTTGTCCGTTGTCGGTCGCGCTCAAGGGTGAAGCTCCATAGATCTGTATTAAAAAACCAATGACTACAATAACATAATTTAATCCGCGACTAACGGTTGAAGCACATTGGTTTATAATTCATAGTTACTATATGCAGGTTTTCTTTACTCTTATCTGTAATATATCTGCACTGAATTTATACTAAGCTTTTGTATCTGAATTATTTCAATGGATGCGCCCTATGTCTCTGACCAATTTACATACAGATAACCGCCGTGCTTTAACCTTCCCAATTGGTTCTAGTATGTATGGTATCGATGTCAGCAACATTCTTTCGTTTTCAGATAGCTTCGGTGAAATTAAGTATGCCACTGAGCACGTTGACGGATTTATCGGCTACTTAGATTTCCGTAATACACTAGTTCAAGTCTTTGAATGTGCTACATCTCTTGCACACAACAAAGAAAGAGACACGATTTTTGAGCTTATCGCTGAAATCAAAGTTTATCAGCAAGCCCATATTGACTGGATGGATGCACTTGAGCACTCGATTCGTTCTGGTGAACCTTTCAACAAAGCTAGAGATCCTCATGCATGCGCATTCGGCCAATGGTTTTACAGTTATAAAACAGAAGATGACGGCTTAAGAGCGCTGCTCGATAAAATTGAACAGCCCCATAAAGATATCCACTCTTTGGGTGATAAGCTTTTAGATATGACTTCAGCTGGCAATCAAGATGAAGCGGTTGAAATGCTTCGTATTGAGCGCCAGACCTCTCTAAAAAAACTACTACGCACCCTTGGACATATTCAGGATTACCTCAAAAACAGCATCCACCCTATCGTTTTACATCTCACCAAAGATGGCCGAACACCTTGGTTCTCAATGGTATTGGATAATATCGGTGATATTATCGACTACTCTCCGGTAGCCATGGACAATCTAAAAAAGATCGATCAAAGCACACCTATCGAAGGTTATGTAAGAGACCCTTCTGGTGAAAGCTTTATGATGCTGTCATTAGAACAATTCTATGAACACGCCAGTGCAAAACTTAGCATGGCGGGTTGATATTTTCTCAGTGCACCCCATTTATACACTCATAACTTTTTAACGGATTCATTTTTTACTATGAGCGACGTACAACATCACCAGTTAATTATTCTTGGAAGCGGCCCTGCGGGCTACACAGCAGCCGTTTACGCAGCACGTGCAAACTTAAACCCAGTTGTCATTACCGGTATGCAGGCTGGCGGCCAGCTAACAACTACAACCGACGTGGACAACTGGCCTGGTGACGTTGATGGTGTTCAGGGTCCTGAATTAATGCAGCGTATGCAACAGCACGCTGAGCGTTTCGATACTCAAGTAATCTTTGATCATATCAACGAAACTGACCTTCAAAACCGCCCTTTCCGTCTAAAAGGTGACATGGGTGAGTACACCTGTGATGCGCTGATCATCTCTACAGGCGCTTCTGCTCAATACCTAGGCCTACCTTCTGAAGAAGCGTTTGCAGGTAAAGGTGTATCTGCATGTGCTACATGTGACGGTTTCTTCTACCGTGGCCAGAAAGTGGCTGTTGTCGGTGGTGGTAACACAGCCGTAGAAGAAGCACTTTACCTATCAAACATCGCTGAAGAAGTAACGCTAATTCACCGTCGTGATTCTTTGCGTTCTGAAAAGATCCTACAGGACAAGATCCTTGATCGTGCTGAAAACGGCAACATCAACATCATCTGGAACCACACACTTGAAGAAGTTGTAGGTGATGATTCTGGTGTTACGGGCCTTCGCCTTAAGAGCACAACAGATGGCGCTGAGCAGAACTTAGATGTTGCTGGCGTATTTATCGCAATTGGTCACAAGCCAAACACAGATATCTTCGAAGGCCAGCTAGAAATGAAAGATGGCTACCTTAAGATTCAATCAGGCCTTGAAGGTAACGCAACTCAAACATCTGTAGAAGGTGTTTATGCTGCAGGTGACGTATGCGACCACATCTACCGTCAGGCTATCACATCAGCTGGTTTCGGCTGCATGGCTGCGCTTGATGCAGAGCGCTACCTAGACGATCTAGAAAAATAAGTGAGACCGAAGCTGCCTTCATGGCAGCTTCTTTTTTTATGCTTCCTTGGTTACAAGATTCAACAGATCCATTTCCACCGATCGATCAAGCTTTAGAAGATCCTAATGGATTATTAGCGGCAGGTGGTGATTTAACGCCTGAACGCTTAGTTTCTGCTTATCGAATGGGCATTTTCCCTTGGTATAGCCCTGGCGAGCCGATTCTATGGTGGAGCCCGAGTCCGCGCTGTGTCATTACCCCACAAGAACTGCATGTTTCGCGCAGTATGCGTAAACGCCTCAAAAAAGATGACTACAGGGTCGAGTTTGATAAAAACTTTGCTGCAGTGATAGCGGCTTGCGCAGAACCACGCAAAGGTGAAGATGGGACTTGGATTACCCGTGATATACAAAATGCCTATAACCACCTACATAAACTGGGCGTTGCCCACTCTGTAGAGGTGTACATGGAGGGAGAGCTGGTCGGCGGTCTGTATGGTTTAGCAATCGGAAAACTATTCTTTGGCGAATCTATGTTTAGCCGAAAACGCGATGCCTCTAAAATCGCGTTGATAAAAATGGTCGAACAGCTGGAAAAGTGGGGCTATGCTTTAATTGACTGCCAGGTAAGCAATGAACACCTGTTTTCTCTAGGTGCTTATGAGATACCGAGAGAGTCATTTCAAAGTTATTTGGATAAATACCTTGATCAACCGCTCGACCATAGCTGGCAGTTTGAAACACATGGCGATTAATTGGAGTTAAGTGTGACGAACCTTAGGACTTTGCACTTTTATGCCACACCAGAACACGATTGCAGCTATTTAGAAAATAAAACAGCTAAAACTCTGTTTGTAGACCCGCATGCTGAAATAGACCAGTACACCTACGGTCAGCTCTCCGACTTGGGCTTCCGTCGTAGTGGTAAGCATATCTATCGTCCTCACTGTGAAGACTGCAATGCGTGCATCTCCGTTAGAATTCCTTTAGCAATTTTCCAGCTTAAGAAAAGCCAAAAACGGATAATTAATAAAAACAAAGACTTAACTGTAACTGCTAAACCTGCACAGTTTACTGAAGAGTATTACACCCTCTACTCACGCTACATCAATGAACGTCACCAAGATGGTGATATGTACCCACCAAGTCTCGACCAATTTAACTCATTCTTAGTCGAAGCTGATGAACATACGCAATTTCTAGAATTCCGAGACGAAGATTCTAATCTGCTCGCCGTCAGCGTAATTGATCGCCTCCAGAAAGGCTTATCTGCCATTTATACTTTTTATGATCCATCTTTCCCTAAACGTAGCTTAGGTACTTACTGTATCTTATGGCAGCTTCAATATTGCCAAGATAATGGCTTAAATTATTTATATTTGGGCTATTGGGTTAAAGAGTGTCGTAAGATGAGCTACAAAGTCGCATTTCGACCATTTGAGCTCCTCATTGATGGCTACTGGACGCTAGTAAAACCCGAATAACCTGCATATATATAAACAAAACCGTATGTTGCCGTAATTGTCTTTGATAATGCCTTTTTTTTCAGGCACAATACCGCGCAATTATTCGGTCCAGAGTTTCTGGAGATCCTCAACAAGGTAGAGAATTAATGGCTAAAGAAGATAGCATTGAAATGGAAGGCACCGTGGTTGACACGCTCCCGAACACTATGTTCCGTGTTGAGCTGGAAAACGGCCACGTTGTTACTGCACACATCTCAGGTAAGATGCGTAAAAACTACATCCGTATCCTGACTGGCGATAAAGTTAAAGTAGAACTAACTCCATACGACCTAAGCAAAGGCCGTATCGTTTATCGCGCGCGTTAATCATTGCTTTCTCCCTGCTTCGCAGGAAAGAATTTAAAAAGGCAGCCTAATGGCTGCCTTTTTTGTGTCTCGAAAGACCTGCTTATGCGCAGGTCATCGCTTCTACACTTATCTCACCATCAGCATCGACACTAATAGCAACTTCACCACCCTCTTCGGATAGTTCGCCAAATAGAATCATCTCAGCTAACGGCTTCTTCAGTTTCTCTTGAATCAAGCGTTTCATTGGGCGCGCACCCATCTGCTCGTCGTAGCCCTTCTCAGCAAACCAAGTACGGGCCTCATCATCTAGATGCAGCACTACACGCTTATCTTCCAACTGAACTTGAAGCTCAGCAAAGAACTTATCAACCACACCTTTAATAATGCCAGTTGTAAGCGCTTTGAACTGAATAATGCCATCAAGACGGTTTCGGAACTCCGGCGTGAACATCTTACGTATAGCAGCCATACCGTCAGAAGCATGGTTTTGCTTAGTAAAACCAATCGAAGCTCGGCTCATATCTTCCGCACCGGCATTGGTAGTCATCACCAAGATCACGTTACGGAAATCTGCTTTACGACCATTGTTGTCAGTCAAAGTACCGCTATCCATCACTTGAAGTAACAGATTAAAGACTTCTGGATGCGCCTTCTCGATCTCATCAAGTAACAGAACACAATGCGGAGACTTAGTAATCGCCTCTGTCAGTAAGCCACCTTGGTCATAGCCAACATAACCCGGAGGTGCACCAATCAAACGCGATACTGTATGACGCTCCATGTACTCGGACATATCAAAGCGAACTAGCTCAATACCCATGATACGTGCAAGCTGCTGAGTCACTTCTGTTTTACCCACACCGGTTGGACCAGCAAACAAGAAGCAACCTACAGGCTTATCTGGTTCTTTAAGACCCGCTCGGGAAAGCTTGATCGCAGAAGATAGCGTATCGATCGCTTCGTCTTGCCCAAGAACAACCATCTTGAGATTGCTATCCAGCTTTGCCAACTGATTCTTATCAGAGGCAGAAACGCTTTTAGGTGGTATACGGGCAATCTTAGCGACAATCGCTTCAATATCTTCCGTACCGATCTCTGCTTTACGCAGTTCTTTTGGCAATAGACGCTGATAAGCCCCGGCTTCATCAATCACATCGATTGCTTTGTCGGGCATGTGCTTATCGTTGATGTAGCGACCAGCTAACTCCGCAGCTGCACGAAGTGCTTCATCGCTGTATGCAAGATCATGGTGTTCCTCAAAGCGACCTTTAAGCCCTTTAAGAATCGCATAAGTATCTTCGATACTTGGCTCAAGGACATCCACTTTCTGGAAACGACGCGCTAATGCACGATCTTTCTCAAATATTCCGCGGAATTCTTGGAAAGTAGTAGAACCGATACAACGGATCTGACCTGAACTTAGCAGTGGTTTAAGTAGGTTTGATGCATCCATCGAGCCACCAGACGCTGCACCAGCACCGATAATGGTATGAATCTCATCAATAAATAGAATCGCGTGATCTTTGCCTTTGATCTCGTTTAAGAGACCTTTCAGGCGTTTCTCGAAATCACCACGGTATTTAGTACCGGCAAGCAAAGCACCCAGATCAAGTGAATATACGATCGACTCTTTGATTATTTCAGGTACTTTATCTTCAACGATCAGCTTCGCTAGACCTTCGGCAATCGCTGTTTTACCTACACCCGCCTCACCAACAAGTAGAGGATTGTTCTTACGACGGCGAGATAGAATCTGAACGACACGCTCGACTTCGGAATCACGCCCTACAAGTGGGTCGATTCGGCCACTTTCAGCTTCTGCATTTAGATTGATCGCATATTTAGCGAGCGGGCTATCATCCTTCTCTTCGCCAGCGGCTTCACTTTCAACCGAAGAATCAGAATGCTCGTGGTCGTGCTCTGACATTTTAGAAATGCCATGCGAGATGTAATTGACCGTATCGATTCGCTCAATGCCATGCTGCTGTAGAATATAAACAGCCTGACTCTCCTGCTCACTGAAAATCGCTACGAGTACGTTGGCTCCGGTAACTTCATTCTTACCAGATGACTGAACATGGAACACCGCACGCTGAAGTACTCGCTGAAATCCGAGTGTAGGCTGCGTTTCCAAATCAGGTAATGTTTCTGATAGTAAAGGCGTGGTTTCTTCGATGAATGAAGAAAGGTTCTGCCTTATACCTTCAAAGTTAGCACCACAGGCTGCAAGAACTTCATGCGCCTCATAATTATCCAACAACGCCAGCAACAAATGTTCGACAGTTATAAATTCATGTCGCTTTTCCTTTGCGGCCTGGAAAGCTGCACTGAGCGTGTCTTCGAGTTCTCGGTTTAACATAACGGTTCCTCTTCAGACTTTCTCGACTTCACATAGCAGTGGGTGATTATTATCTCTCGCATATTGATTAACTATAGCTGCTTTCGTATCAGCTACATCACGGGTAAAAATTCCACATACTCCTTTCCCTTGAGTATGGACCGATAACATAACTTGTGTAGCTTTTTCTTGGTCCATATTAAAAAACATCATGAGCACAGCCACGACGAAATCCATTGGAGTGTAGTCGTCATTCATTAAAACCACACGATACATCGATGGTTTCTTAAGTTGCGGCTTTGCTTCTTCCGTGGCTAATCCGTGATCATGATCAAAATCTTCATGTTCATCTTCATTAGACATTCGAATTACTTTTTGTTCAAAATCAATAGACATCTAACAATCTTCTAAATTTACGCTAATATTTACTACTGAACAGTGATTGTACACTTGTCACATATTCTGTGTGTGGTGCTATAATCAGAATAGCAGGATAGGCACGGCCCCAGTAGTACCTGCAACTTTTAGGGGACAACCTTTAGCCACTATTCTAGCAGCTAAAGGAAGTACGTTCAGGTTAGTAATCCAATTGTAGTTTTGGATACGGGAGTTAGTTATGCAGACAGGGAAAGTAAAGTGGTTCAACAATTCGAAAGGATATGGATTTATCCTGTCAGATGAACATGAAGAGGATCTCTTTGCTCATTATTCTGCGATAGAAGTAGATGGCTATAAGAGTCTCAAAGCGGGCCAACAAGTTGAGTTTGAAACCCAGCCGGGTCCAAAAGGTACTCACGCCGTTCAAATCAAACCTTTAGCAACCCAGTAATAAAAAGGTTAAATCGATAGACTAAAAAACCAGCATGGAGCTGGTTTTTTTGTGTTTATGTGTTTAAAAGAAACCATTACATATTTTTGATGATCGCTTCACCAAACTCGGAGCTTGATAATAGCTCTGCACCATCCATAAGCCGCTCAAAATCATAGGTCACTGTTTTAGCTGCAATTGCACCATCCATACCCTTGATAATCAGATCAGCAGCTTCTAACCAACCTAAATGCCTCAACATCATCTCTGCGGATAGAATAAGCGATCCAGGGTTCACCATATCTTTGCCAGCATATTTAGGAGCCGTCCCGTGGGTTGCTTCAAATATGGCCACTTCATCTGAGATATTGGCTCCCGGTGCGATCCCTATACCGCCGACCTCTGCAGCCAAGGCGTCTGAAAGGTAATCACCATTTAGATTTAGCGTTGCGACTACGTCATACTCAGCAGGTCTCAGCAGAATCTGCTGTAACATCGCATCCGCAATCACATCTTTAATTATGATCTCTTTGCCTGTGTTTGGATTTTTAAAGCTCATCCAAGGGCCACCATCTTTGAGCTCTGCTCCAAACTCTTCTTCCGCCAACTCGTAACCCCAATCCTTAAAAGCACCTTCTGTAAATTTCATGATGTTCCCTTTATGTACCAACGTTAGGGACTCACGATCGTTATCAACACAATACTGCAGCGCTTTTCTGACTAGACGTTTTGTACCTTGCTCAGAAACAGGCTTCACACCAATACCACACTCTTGATCAAAGCGAATTTTGGTAACACCCATCTCCTCTTTTAGAAAGCGAATCACTTTCTCTGCTTCAGGAGACCCAGCCTGCCATTCAACTCCAGCGTAGATATCTTCCGAATTTTCCCTGTAGATCACCATATCTACATCTTCTGGCTTGATAACTGGGCTCGGTACGCCTTTATACCAACGAACCGGCCTTTGGCAGACATAAAGATCAAGTTCCTGTCGTAAAGCGACATTAAGCGATCGAATACCACCACCTACAGGCGTAGTTAATGGACCTTTAATTCCAACTACAAATTCTTTAAAAGCATCTAAAGTTTCATCAGGTAGCCACATATCTTGCTCATAAACTGAAGTAGCCTTCTCTCCTGCATAAACCTCCATCCAAGCAATAGACCGAGTGCCTCCGTAAGCTTTATTCACTGCCGCATCAACAACATTGATCATTGGTGGAGTGACATCTACCCCAATCCCATCTCCTTCAATATAGGGAATGATTGGATTATCAGGAACATTCAATGAATGATCTTGGTTAACTGTTATCTTGTCGCCAACAGGTATGGAAATATTTTTATAACCCATAATCTACTCCAATTAGCTTACTCCCACCGCAGATGCCTTTATCAGTGATATGATTGCACTACATGATCAGTATAGATCAGCAGTAATCCTTTGATTGATCACACCACGCCTTAACGAACTGAAAAACCATGAGCCAGCTATTACTTTTTAATAAACCTTTTCAAGTCCTTACTCAGTTCACCACAAATGACGATAAAAGCACCTTGGCGGATTACATTAACCAGCCAGACTTTTATGCTGCAGGAAGATTAGATTACGATTCTGAAGGATTACTGATCCTTACCAACGAAGGTGCGGTACAACACTATTTAGCCAACCCGAAGTTTAAGCAGGAAAAAACGTACTGGGCACAGGTAGAAGGTGAAATGACTGATTCTGCTCTTAATGTGTTGCGTAAAGGCGTTGAGCTTAAAGATGGTATGACTCGCCCTGCTAAAGCTAAAGTTATCGAAGAGCCAAATATCTGGCCGCGTAACCCACCGATTCGAGAGCGAAAAAACCAGCCAACAAGCTGGGTAGAATTGAAAATCACTGAAGGTAAGAATCGTCAAGTAAGGCGTATGACTGCTGCTGTTGGCTTCCCTACTCTTCGACTCATTCGTTATGCAATTGGTGATTGGACACTCGATGGATTGCAACCTGGAGCCTCAACTCTAATTGATGTGACTTTAAATCTGCCCCAAAAAAGTACCAACAATACCCGCCGAAGAACGAATGGCAACCGCATCCAAAGATCGTTCAAACAGGCAAATAAACGTACAAGAAGCTAGTTAACAGATTAATTAGCTTTCATATCCTTTCACAGGCCTATATTCTTGGTATTTCACGAACAAGTATTTGATTTACTACTAGAATATTCTTAGTTACTTGATGAACAACGAGTTATCACACTCAATGTTAAGAATGAATCGCTAGTTGATGAAAGGAGAATGCGGATGAAACACTGTTTATCTATCATTGGTGTAATGGTTTGCCTCCTAGCATCCACCGTTTCAGCGAATGACAAAGTTATTCGCATCTATCACGACTCTGATTACACCTCTCATTCGTCATCTGCAGATGCCATGAAAATGGGCTTTCTAACCGCGTTAGACGAAATAGATTATAAAATTGGTGACTATAAAATTGAGTTCATCAAAAAAGATCATCGGGGTAATGTAGTACGCAGCCATCGTACAATGAAAAAATACCTCAATGATCCAAAAGCCCTATTCATTCTTGGCGGATTACATTCCCCACCTTATATCAAATACCGCCAGTATATTAATGACAATGGCATTTTGCTTCTTGTTCCTTGGGCAGCAGGCGGCCCCATTACTCGTCATCCTAATAGTAATAATTGGGTTTTCCGCCTTTCCGTAGACGACACAAAAGCAGGCTTAAGAATCAGCGATTACGCAGTTAACTCAAAAAACTGTAATGCACCCCATCTGCTACTTGAAGATACGGGTTGGGGTAAATCTAATTTCAAAACAATAACCAACTACTTTCACACTAAACTTTCCATTACACCTGAAGTCACATGGTTTAATTGGAACACTAAAGAAAATGCAGCTAAATCTATTTTAAGAGACATTGCGAAGTCCGATAGCGATTGTTTGATATTTGTTGGTAACGCCATAGAGGGTGCTACCTTTATGACAGCCATGACAGAGGTTGAACAATTCAATCTACCTGTCCTATCTCATTGGGGAATTACCGGCGGTAACTTCCCACAAAAATTAGGCTCAAGCACTTTATCAAAACTCGATTTAAGCTTTATTCAAAGCTGCTTTTCATTTGTTAGCTCAGAAGAAACGCCATTTAGCCAATCTGTTTTTACCCGAGGTCAGAAACTGTTTCCTAATGCGATGAGCGATTACCGATCCCTTAAATCGCCAACGGGATTCACTCATGCGTACGATTTAGCTAAGGTCGCTATCCAATCTATGCAGGATATACCTCTTAGTGATGATATGGTAAAGAACAGGCAGTTACTTAAAGAGAAATTGGAAGCGTTAAACACTCCCGTAAAGGGCCTCATAAAAACTTATCACAAGCCTTACTCGACATTTACACAGTCCAACTTAGATGCCCATGAAGCACTAGGGCTATCTGATCTATGCATGGCCAAATTTACACCCGGTGGCGTTATTGAAGTCATGCAGAACACTAGTCGTTAACGCCTTTGATAGTTGAGTTTCAGGATGCAGCCACAAGCAAATCGCTTTAAGCTTTCAACAGATACACTATTCTATCTGTTTATCGTTTCGTTTTTCGCGATAGCTTTAGTTTCCAGTTATTTAGCGATCGGAGAACGAGTTCGAAATACAACTGTAAATTTTCAAAAACAAACCACCAGCGCACAAGCCGCAAATGCAGCCTTATCGATTGGTAGTTATGTTGATGACCGAATTCTCTTCTTACAAGATTTAGCCAAGCACCCTCTACTTACAAGTGCCGTTATGGCAACACTAGACTCCAAAGAGAACTTAGTAGATTTCTTAGACTCTCTGCTAATTCTGGGACAAAACGAGGCTATTTACTTGCTGAATATTGTAGGTGAACCAATATATGGTCCTAAAAGTCAGCCGCTGAATTTAGACTTAGAAAATGAGATCTGGTTTGAAGATATTCTTAATGGCAACAAACCATGGGCGATATTAAAACACCGTAAGAATGATCAATGGCAATTTTCTATCGCAGTTTCGGTCAATTACAACGGTGCAAGCGAAGGCGTACTCCTTGTTCATTTTGCTAAAGATATTAGTACATTATTCGCAACACAAGAGCTGGGCTCAGGAATAAAGATCAGAGGGGATTATCTGGATTACTCTTCGTTAACAGACACTATTGAATACCAAAAAGTCGGTACTCAAATAGCAGGAAAAACACAGCTCACGGTTGAATATTACATCGACCAACAAGGGCTAACATCGGAAGTAAACAACGTTATCACAAGTATTTTTATTGGCCTTTTAATATCTTTTCTTGTCGTTTTTATCCTTCTATTTTGGCTCGGTAAAAAGTTCTTTATCAATCCACTTAAAGCTCTAAAGCAATCCGAAAAAGAGCTGCGTGATGAACAAAATAGAAACAGGGTTTTGTTAAAGGCTCTAGAAGTAAGTCCCGTCGGCGTGACCGTTGCTGATGCCACTCAACAAGACCTCCCTCTTATCTATACCAATAATACATTTTTGAATATCACTGGATATGAAGAAAGCGAAGTAATGGGTAAGAACCACCGCTTCCTTTCGGGTGAAAAAACGGACTTAAAAACCCTAGCTCAGATTTCAAAAGCGCTTAAAGCTCATCAAAGCGTCCATGTTGAAGTCATTAATTACACAAAAAACAAAACCCCTTTTTGGAACGATGTATCAATCTCACCTGTATTCGACGAACAAAATCGTCTAACCGCTTTCGTCGGTGTAGAAAATGACATAACCGACAAAATTAAGCGTGAAGAAGAACTATCTGAAACAGCAAGACAGCTTGAGTTAGTTGTAGATTCCACAAATGTTGGTATCTGGGACTGGGACGTCCAATCAGGGCAATTAAGCCTAAACGAACGTTGGGCTGAAATTATAGGCTATAAACTCGACGAATTAGCGCCTATAAATATCGATATTCTTCATAATTTCACCCACCCTGACGATTTGAACTTATCGAGTCATTTACTTAAAAAGTATGACCGCAGTACCAGTGATCGCTACAGTTGTGAAATAAGAATGAGACATAAAGCAGGCCACTGGATCTGGGTCTTAGACGCCTGCAAAGTCGTTGAGTGGGATGAGAACGACAACCCTAGCCGAATCATTGGCACTCACCTTGATATTACTGACCAGAAGCTCTCTGAAGAGTCACTCCTAAAAGCAAAAAATGAAGCTGAACAAGCAAGCATTGCTAAGAGTGAATTCCTCGCCAATATGAGTCACGAAATAAGAACACCAATGAATGGTGTTATCGGAATGACGAATATATTGCTCGATAGCGGCTTAAACCAACAACAACTCGACTATGCCAATACCGTAAAAAACAGCGCCGATTCCCTGCTAACCATTATCAACGATATCCTAGACTTCTCCAAAGTAGAGTCAGGCAAATTAGAGTTAGAATCGGTAGATTTTAATATGGGTCAGTTGCTAGACGAGGTTGGAACAGCCTTAGCCACTCGCGCTCATGAGAAGGATCTAGAACTTATATGCCCCGCCACCTCGATTACTAATGAATGGTTCAATGCCGATCCAAGCCGTATACGCCAGATCTTAGTTAACCTTATCGGTAACGCATGTAAGTTTACCGAATCAGGCCAAGTAGCCGTTTTCTATGAATCTAAGCAAATCACACCTAAGCAAAGTAATATAGTGATCAAGGTGGTTGATACCGGCATTGGATTAGACGCAGAGCAACAGACTCGATTATTCGAACGCTTTAGTCAGGCGGATGGTTCTACCACCCGGAAATATGGAGGTACCGGTCTTGGGCTCTCAATCAGTCGACAGTTAGTAGAGTTAATGGGTGGTGAAATTGGTGTGGACAGTCAACTCGGTAAAGGCTCGACATTCTGGATAAGCTTGACGCTACCCCATGCTATTCCAGAGCCAATTACTCAACCAATCGAAGCTTTACATAACAAAAAGATCTTGGTGATTGATCCTAATGAAACCAATCTAAATCTACTCGGAGATATATTAACGAGCTGGGAGATAAAACATGAGCTTACTTCGAAAGCCGAAACCGGTTTTGAAAAGTTAAAAGCAGCGGCATCGAACAAAACGCCTTTTGATATAACCATCATCAATCAAGAGCTGTCCGATATGGATGCTATCGAGTTTGTCACTCGCTGCAAACACGAATCTCTAGTAGCACCCTCCCAGCTGCTTGTTCAAACTGTCAGCAATCAAAACTTTGATAAATCAAAATTCGATGAAAGCGGTTTACACCATCTAATTGCTAAACCTATCATTCAAAGTCAGCTTTTTAATAAACTATTAGGCCTTGCCCAAGTTAAGCAACAAAATACCTCTACAAAACCTACTACCCAAAAAAAAGCAGCGCACTCCTTTAATGGCAAAGTTTTACTCGTAGAAGACAATATTACCAATCAGGCCGTAGCACGCGCTTTATTGGAACAGCTCGGGCTAAAAATTGATGTCGCAGCTAATGGTGTAGAAGCGCTATCTGCTCTTGAAATGATCAAATACGATCTTGTCTTTATGGATTGCCAAATGCCGGTAATGGATGGCTACGAAGCTACCAGAGCTATTAGGGAAGCAAGCAAATTTAAGGACTTGCCGATCATTGCCATGACCGCAAATGCCATGGCAGGCGATAGAGAAAAGTGCCTTCAAGCTGGTATGAGTGATTACATCTCAAAACCAATCAATGCCGAGCGCTTAATCCAAGCACTTAATCATTGGCTACCAGACGATCCGAAATTAACGCCCAACAAAGAGCAAGGTGCTTATACCACCGAAGACAAACCGCTAGTATGGGACCGCGCAAGCGCACTAAAACGCTTAATGATGAACGACAAGCTGCTCGCTAAGGTGCTTAAGGCCTATCTTCAGAACTCAGCTGAACTGATTGAAAACACACAACAAGCGTTTAGAAATCAGCAATGGGAAGAGCTAAGGCAGCAAGCTCATAATATGAAAGGAATGGCCTTAAACTTGTCTGCCCCACAACTAAATGAAATTTGTAAGATGCTTGAAATAGAAGCCTCAAATCAAAATCAGGAAGCACTTGAAAAACTACTCCCTGAGTTCGTAACCAAAGCTAACGCTCTATCGGATGAATTTAATAAATACCTTTCAAAGAATGAGCCTATTGTCAGTTAGGAAAACTAACTTTCTAACATTTAGACCGTTTTTAAAGCGCCTAATCCATACTCAATGCAGTTTTAAGGCGAGATAATAAACCATGCTTATTTTCTGTCGATTCCGCCAATTTTGCTGAGCCAGTTGGTGCAACAACATAAGGGTTAGTATTACCTTGGATTTGAGTAATCATTCGATTGCGCTCTAACTCCCATTGATCAACGGGATCTAGCTTTGCCCAAGCATTAAACAGCTTTTCCTGCTTATTACTGATACGAACGCCATACTGATCGCGCATATAAAAGTACGTACGAGCAATGTCGCCACGGCGATGTTCAGCTGGCTCGGCCTTACGCTGCTTAAAATCGACTTCCATATCACATTGCCCATAAACACGCGGTTCACCTGCTAATTGTGTGAAGCTAAAATTAGATCGATCACCATTAACCTCGCCGATTGCAGGTACAAGGTTGTGAAGGTCAGATTCCATCTTCTTGAAATTAGGGCTCTTCTTACAAGCTTTACGGCCACCATCTTGCCAACATTGCAATTGATGACCAAAAGCCCAAGCCGGCATTACGTGCTCCCACTCAATACGCTTTGCTCTATTCGCGTTTTTACGTGGTGAGTAGCCACAGGATTTTAAATCTGGCACTAACTTTTTACCTTGAGCTTTATAGTCACAACCACAATAAAAGCTCTGCTGGTTATCTGCGTAGATCTCTTTAAGAATCTTTTTAGCACTACCGAAAGACTTAGGATGCTCAGCTAAAGCCAAGCCTGGGATCATTAGAAGAGCCACAGAAAAGTACTTGTACATTGGAATTCCTTTTAAAGGCGTCCAATGCCAATCGATGCTTCCTGCTTTAAATTAGTTACTAGAGTTTGAGGCCAATATGAGCGGTTAAGTAGCTACTCAAAAGCCTCGACCATCATACGGCTGAAAGATAAATTTAAGCTTAACCTTGTGAAAAGAGCTGGTTCATACCATCAACAAAATCAGATTTACCACCATAAGAGGGATGACGGATATAGCGGATATCTTGATCAGGAAACGCTTTTTGTAAACAGTCCGTTCCTTTACGACCTAACCCTGCAATTCGATCTGGATGGTAAACATCCATGAGCATTTGTAACAGCTCTAAACCTTCTTCTATTTCAGTTTTTAATGGTGCCCTATTCTTTTTTTGAATACGCGAAGGGTGCGGATGATAAGGAAATGAATTCCAAAAAAGCGGTACTGTGTTTTGTGAACACAAATAGCGCCAGACAATAGAGGCAGTATTCTCAGCAGTAAGCGTATCAGGGTTAAGCTCAATTTTTGGCTTTAACTGCTGCAAAAAAGGATGATCAACCTCATCAAACAACTTGCCACTGGAAAACGGAATCCCAGTTAAACGACCACCTTTAAAACCATAGGCCTCACCCACTAAAAGGATCCTTGGTCCGGATTGCTCAAAAGCCAGTTCAATGTATCGCTTTAGGTTCTCTAATTTGGTTTCATCCCTATATGGATTAAATACAGTTAGAGTGTTTTTACGTTTGCTAAGTTTTGTGTAAAAACTTTCTAGATTAGGCATTTAACAAAGTCACAAGTTTATGCGTTAAAAACATGATCGACACAACGGCTAGACCAAATACGTAAAGCCCCCAATGAATCTGAATTGACGCGACAGCACCAAGTTTTACAGTCACCAACAATACCGCAACCACCATCACATCAAGCATCGCCCAACGACCGTAATCATGCATCAAGCCAAGCAATTTACGTTGTTTGGCGGATATTTCATCGCTTGGTGTTGTTAATCTAAATAACAAAAATAACTTAACCAAGGGTAGAACTACACTAAAGAGGAAGACCAGAACCGCTAGGATCAGATGCCCTTCAGTTAAAAGGCTATGTACACCGCCAATGACAGAAAAAGAACTCTCGAAGAAGTAGAACTTGCTCATCGTCATCATCGGACTAAACAGCCCAACAGCCAGACAGATCGTCGTTAAGATCACAGCTATTCTGAGCCATAAAGACTGAGATGAAGATAAAGGGGTGAATCTATCCATGAAAGGGCCTCAAAACAAAGTGACGCAAGTATACCAATCCATAGCTGTCATAGTGCAAACGAAACATTTCTGAGTGTTGCTTGAATGCGTTCGTTAACCGTGTACTCCCAAGGTTTAGTGAAAGATGCAGGCTAAATAAAGTTTGTATTTAGCCTGCAACTGAGCTGACGCTAAACCGCCATATCAATCTGCTGTACCGTTCCGACATCACCAGCTTCAGTTAAGTAGAAACCACTGGAGCGGACTCGGCCATTCTCTTGATTATTTTCACCTTTTATATCGAAAGGCGTTTCGGTTGAGCCTAAATAGATCGCCCCTACACCACTATCAGCCAATGATTCTAGGTAATCGCTATCTTCAGTTTTATGCCATACAAGAAGATCGTCGAATATAGAATCACCCTCATCGATATAGTTGTTACCGTCCTCGTCATATTGGGCAAGATCGGCAAAGCCATTACCCGTTAAAGCACCAAATAGCTCTGTACCGTCATTGATTATGCCGTCTTCATTCTTATCTAGAGCTAGCATGCCGCTTTCACCGGTAAGATAACTAATGAGTTCTTTATCACCATCAGCATCAAGATCAAATTCAAACTTCTCATCAGAAAGATCTGCGTGATTGCCTTCAAAGTTAAGGATCAATGGATCTGTAAACTCCACTACACTGGTCATTTCAAACTCGCGTGTAGCTGAGTAACTCCGCTCCATTTCTAGGTTCAGATCAAATTCTATCTGCTTACCATCAGCCGTAGTCACCATGCCACAGCTATGAAAACTGGAACATTCATACTCCTCAATGGTTTCGGTCACCTTAAACGACATCTCCATCTTTATAGGTTGTAGTTGCATGGGCACACCGCCTATTCCATCTTCACTCGGAATAGAATCAGCATCTGGGATCTCTACATCATCGGGAATGTCAGTTTGTATGTGTTTTGGGTTAATAGCATTTAACAGACTTTGCCAAAGCCTCGCTTTCGTAATCTCTCGTTGCTCAGCGATATTTGGCTCGTTGTCTGCAGTTCTAAACTGCAAACCTTGATCAGTTAAGACCAGAACTGAATTACCCTGAAACCGATCATCCCCTTCTGTTGATGGCTGTTGGCCAACAGCAAGAGTACTAAATAAGCTACTTTGCTCTTGGCGAAGAAACGATTTTGCTTCGCTTAACTGCGCAAGAAATCCATTGCTCTCACTCCCCCAATCGATCATTTTGGTTTGAGAGCTATATTCCGTTTTCTGATGCTCAGCACTCATATGTACATTACTTGTCTGAATAATCATTGTTCTCTCCTTGCTGATTTTTTGCGTCAATAAACCCCCGCCGTTCTATGAAAATAAAGCGTGAATCATTTCTTCAGGGCGCAAAAAACCAGTTTTTGTGAATAACAAAAACAAAAAATCGGTTGTTAATACTCAGCGGAAAATTTTTGCCTAAATCCATATATCGTTAGGCAATACTCGACTGCTACCCGAGCAAAACGCCAAGACAGTTTTTCCGATAAGAATGCTTGTATTAGGTTATAAAATTAAAAGAGATTTCCTGATGACCACTACCTCCCTTGCTGAAAGCCACGGAATACATAGGCTGGATGAGAATAGCCCATAATAACCACCACAAAATCGGGCTGTTTCATGTTCATTTTCTAATCCAACATTACGCGGTTCGCATCGACTAATTACGTTTGAGTAATCTAAGGTTCAGCAAAAAGCGGGCCGCTATCGCATTGAATATCAAAGGAAATTAAAAGGGATTAAAAAAGCCGCTGTATGCGGCTTTAGAAAAGAAGAAAAATGATCTAATCAAATTTGTAATGTATTTGATTGAGATAAGCTGCAACAGCCGATACCTCATCAGGGAACCAACCTACATCCAACATGGTGTTACACATCTCTACCTGAGCTTCTAATCGAGGATAGGTATGTACTCGGCGATTAGAACGAGTGTAAATATCTGAACTATGACAGGTTTCACAGTTAGCGTCAGTGTAAACTTCACCTCGAATCGTTCGTTCCAAGGCAACAGACTCATATAAATCTTTACCCTCTTCAGTATCTGAAGCTGAGCTCATTGCGGATGAAAGTATCAATAGCGTCGGTAAAACAATAAGTTTAAGTAATGAGTTCATGATCGAGATATTGGCCTCAAGTCAGGTGAATTAACAACGACATATCAGCAAATGGAATCGTCGTTTTATGGTTAAACATTGATAGGGCACAGAATAGCCGAGCAGATGTTGAATAGGCAAACATCATCAACAAAACAAAAATACTGCATCTGGCGTATCCGAGACTAAATATATTGAGATGTTAAAAAATGAAATTGTATCCCGCGTATAAAATGAGCATCGAAATTTAATTGGCCCATTTTATATGCAGAGTACATTTTAAGCGGATCTACGCTCGTAGTAATAATTATTGCTTTCAAATGCGAGTTTTTTAAGTGCTGCTATCTTTTCAGAATAAATGTCCTTGCTGACGTACAACGCCGTATCGATAAAGCGCCTGCCTTTTTGCTTGTAACGGCGATCATTCTTCCGATTTTTGTTTTCAAGAAGATAGCCTAACCTTCTATCTACTCTGTTCTTCCTTCTCTCTTTACCTTTATAGATACCTCTTTGGAATTGTAGATGCCACTCATAAGCATGAACCAACGTTGGCATCATAGGGCTGTGCCTTTTTCCTTTTGAATTACACCAATAAAACACTGCTCGATAATCTTTTAAATCCTTTATTAGCTGGAGTTTCATAGGATCACCCGAACATGATTTACATTGAATCTCGTTATCAAGCCTACTGGAGATAAGATGGAGTTATTAACACACCGCAGGATCAATCAAGTAGGCTTTTTTATCATTGTTAATTGCTTAAATCTGGAATAAGCACGCCCTCGGTGATCACATGAATCACACCATTACAGGCAGGAATGTCGATATAACCTAGATCCAGTGGTGAATCATTAATGCTAAGTCCATTTACATTCACAAACTCTTTATTCGCCATTCTGATTGTTTTACCGTCACGTTTTACAACGTATTTAGAAGTTCTTTCGCCATAGGAAACATGGTACGCCAATACTTCAATAACTCCATTCAGCGTCAAGGCGCCTGCTAAAGCATTAACAACTTCCATAGTGTTAGAGGTATCCACACCAGTTAGATCCAAAATACCCGCTTCTTGCAGTGCAACAGCAGTATTCAAGAATGCTTGATCATTTGGAGCAAATAGCGTCACAGTTCTATCCTCATTGGTAAGGACATCAAAGAGATTAGAGCTACCAATGGTTGCTGTCACAGCACCAATAAGAAAATCGAATTCGCCTGCAGTTACACCGCTTTCATTCAACTCAACCAATTCTGTGACAATCGTACCCAGTTCGTCGGTGCACTCTTCAGCTTGAGCCACTGAACCAAAAGTTAAGCCAGCCGCGCACATCATTGCAGTTATTGTTTTTTTTATTGTTTTTTTCATTGTTCTATACCTTCAGAGCTTAAGTGGGTTAATCAAACATCAAAGCTGGATACGACACACCAAAGAAATAGATCAAAAAACGCACAAAAATAAATTCATCTAAATCTAATTTAGAGGATTTCATTTCAAGTTCTCTGCAAAACTGGATAGAAAGAGTTTGAATTCTTTTAGTATTTCTATAACGCCAATGAGCATCATTCACTGGCAAAGTAACTGTGTTATCTCTAGTATGAAAAATAAAGCTAGGGTATATATTCACTAAATAAACAAGTTAGATTAATTCAGCCAGTAATACGACTTTGCAGGATGCAGCTCACCGTTCTTAGCCAATAAGGTTTAATAATGCTGTATCGATCACTCTTGTATTTTCACATCTTCTTATTTAGTTTTTCGGTTCATTCATCTCCGATCTATCAGATTCAAACCGAAGACTTTGCCCCCTATGCCTATGAACTCCCCAACGGAGAGATAGATGGCATGGCCTTAGATATAGTCCATTGGATGCTGGATGATCTCGGTATAGATTCCGAGATAATGATGCTTCCCTGGGCCAGAGCTGTTCACAACACAAGAACCAAAAATTGGAATGTACTTTTCTCTGTTGCACGCACACCAGAGCGAGAAAATTGGTTTCAATGGGTAGGACCATTTTATTCTGATGAAATTTTGCTCTTTAGAAAAAAAGCAATAGGCAAACCATCCCCTTCAGCAACAACTATTAAGCAATCTTGACTGGTCTTAGTCACTAGGGACTATCCAGAAGAAAAAATCCTAACCCAACAAGGCTATAAAAATCTCGCCTATACAACGAATCCAAGCATTAGCTTAAGAATGCTTTTAGGTAATCGAGCAAATTATTTAGCACTCGGCAAAGCGGCCTTACCTTGCTTGCTCGCCAAAGACAAAATAAAGAGTGATATGGTCGAGTCAACAGGTATATCGATCCACTCAACCAAACTGTATATAGCCATGTCGAAAAACACTCCAACCTCGGAAGTTCTGCGCTGGCAAAATAGTCTAGACAAACTTAAAGCGAGTCCGTTATATGAAAAATTTATCAACGAAACGCGACACTGTCAGTGATCTGACATTTTAAGAGATGACTTTATTTAACGTTTTGATCCGAGTAACAAACAAAAGATCAAAATGATCCATATTAAAAAACTAACCGTAAACACTTTGGATGATAGAAATGCTCTACTGAATGGAACTATTTGAAAACCTTCAATCTGCCATTGGTTTTTTTAGAAGTTCTAATCAGTATGAAAGCATAGCGATGATCATTAGCTATAACCTTTCATAGCGAGCATTGGGTACCTAGTGCCTTGGACTTACCTCACGAGAGACCCCGGTTAGAGTCTGGCAATTTGCCAGGCTCGTTTTTTTAATGGGTAGCATTATGAAGACTGAAGATGACTTAAAATTAGATATGGTTAAAACACTCAGTGTCTTTAATTATATACTCGATAAAGGTGAGAAAATGTCGGCCGGGCATTATGTATATTCCGGCTTACAGGCACGACATGATCATGATGGATATACATTGACCTTATTCGATTCGGATGTAGAGCTTAACTTATTTTTCCATAATAAATATCAAGCAAATTTTGATCGAAGATCTCAGTTTGATGCCTTCCTACACAAAATCGACCGCATATATTTTAAGCATCAGCTTAACTAACTAAGTTTTAACTAAAATTATTACTCCCTTTCCCTTCATCATCACGTCAAATTGGAAATGGCTTGGTTTGTTAACACAGCTAGCCACTCTCACTTCAAGCATTCCTGAACCAATACTTTAGTAAGTATCGAGCTTACTTTAGCATGCCACATCGACTGGGAAAGCCAGTAACACTGATAAGATAATGCGGTAAACAATGTTGAGATTAGGATTTGAATAGTCTCCTGATCTAGTAGAGGCCAAATCAAGTAGCAACCCTTAAATCATAACTATAAAAAGGACAGGATTTTTGAAACAGCTACTCACTTCAATCGCACTTGTGTTAGTTAGCATCTCTATCGCTTATGCTGGCAAGCCATCAACAATCAGCTTTAACGGTGACGAATATACATACAGAGCGACCGAAAGCTCTGCACACCAATATACACCTGCTGACCAAGCTGATCTTTCTTCACACAAAGATATGATTTCATTCACCTTCGCAGAAGAAGTGAAAACAAAGTCTGATTTAAAGCCTTTCGCAGAAAAGTTTTTAGCCACGTACAACGGTAAAGGAAAGATTATTAAAGCGATCGCCGGCCCAGACCCACGTGACCCTAGCCTGTTCCTTCTAGCCACAATGACAACCAGTGATAAAAGCTCAGACGCAAATATGTTCCTAATCAGCGTAGAGAACCAAACTGGCGTTGTAATGAACTACTCCCACCGCATTTATGGGAAAGATCAAAGCAAAGCGGTCATGGATTGGTTTAATGCTAATGGTCATAAAATGGAATCCACTCTAATGTCTTTCAAACAGTTCCCGGCAGCGAAAGAGTTCAAGTAACGTTAAATGAATAAGCAAAGGGGAATAGCAATCCCCTTTGTAATTTAAGCCTCTCAATCCAATCCTCTAATTATTTAATTCAATAGAGCTGTTAAGGCTTACACATGTATAAACTCATTATTTCCACCTTATTGAGCCTAACATTCCTGCTATCAGCTCACGCTGCTGCTAAAAATTGTGAAGATGCTAAATCCAGTATCCAGATGAATCGATGCGCGGCTATTAAACTCGAAGTAGCACACCACCAAATGACAAAGTATTTAGACGCAACTTACGAGCTTTATGCCAAAAACCCAACAGCACTCGAGAGCATCAAAGTTGCCCAAAAAGACTGGGAAACACACATAGCCTCACACTGTGATTCTATCTATGCGATCTGGGAGGAAGGCCGGAAGAAAGCATTCGTATCTATTTTTTGCATGATAGATAAAACCGACGAAAGAACAGCAGAGATATGGACGACGTACTTATCTAACAGTGCTAAACCCGTATTACCTAAGCCTCAAAAGTAACAAGTTTTAAGCATGAGAACCTAAATAAAAAGCCTCGCAACTTAGCGAGGCTTTTTATTTATCAGAACAAGATTTATCACTATTCGGTTAAATCCTTTAGATATCGCGAATATGATTTAGAAAATCATTTGGCTGCACAACGCCAATAAGCGTTTTATGATCGAGCTTTGCACCTTCGCGATCATAGAAGATAAGTGCCGGCGGGCCGATCAGTGCGTAATCTTTATTAAGTTTTTTAGCCGGTTCATCATTGGCCGTCACATCTACCTTAATCACCCGATATGGCGCTAAAGCATTTTGCACACGCGAGTCAGCAAAGGTAACCACTTCTAGCTCTATACAAGCCACACACCAATCAGCGTAGAAATCTAGCATTACTGGCTGTCCATTCGCTTTGGCGATCTCTAACTCACTATTAAGTGCTTCTGGCGTTGTCACTTTTATAAAAGGTAGAACCTCAGCTTGTGCAGACTGATCACCTGCAAATGCTTTTAATGGGTATCTAAAGCTATTACCACCTGCCAACGCACCGATCATTAGCGACAAGCCGTAAAGCAGAATAATTAAACCTAAACCTTTCGCAAGGTTCTCTTTAGCAGTTTTCGCTTTAGACAGCACGCCCATATAAACAGCAGATACAACTAGGATGATCGCTGTTAACCACATAGAAACGACGGTAGGTACAATGCGATCAAGCATCCAAACGGCCATCAACAACAGTAGCACGCCAAATACTGCTTTGACCTTGTTCATCCATAGGCCAGCATGTGGAAGTAGCTTTCCTGCAGAAGCACCAACCAATAGAAGTGGTACGCCCATGCCTAAGCTCATCGCGAATAACGCACTACCACCTAAGAATGGATCACCTGTTTGACCGATATAGATTAATGCGCCTGCTAAAGGAGCCGCCATACAAGGGCCTACAATAAGTGCAGATAGGAAGCCCATAATCGCCACACCAGCGACCGTGCCGCCCTTCTGGCTGTTGCTCGCCTGACTTAAACGGGTCTGAATACTGTTTGGCAGTTGCAGTTCGTAAAAACCAAACATCGATAAAGAGAGCAAAACGAAGATCAAACTGAAGCTGCCGATAATCCAAGCATTTTGGAAAAGCGCCTGAACATTTTCGCCAAACAAACCAGCGAGTACACCTGCAATGGTGTAAGTAATGGATACAGCCAACACATACACAAAAGACAGGCCAAAACCTTTAGCCGTCGATACATGTTTACCCTGCCCAGCAATGATACTGGATAGGATTGGAATCATCGGAAAGACACAAGGCGTTAAGGATAGAGCTAAACCCGCTACGAAAAACGCGCCTAGGGTAACGATTAAGCTGCCCTGAGAAAGCATCTGCGCAAAACGATCCTGCTCTGTCACTGCAGGGGCATTAATGGTTTGCATGGTTGCCGGAGCCGCACTCACATCAGCAGCTGATTTAGAAGGGGTAAATGCTGCTATTGAGATCTCTTTAGTGACTGGCGGATAGCAAACGCCACCGTCCCAACAACCTTGATAAGTGATGGTTAGCTTGTCGTCTTTTGCTGGATCGACTTTGCTTAGCAGTGAGAGATCAATCTCAGCGCGGTCGTAATAAACCCAGACCTGACCAAACAACGGGTCATCTTTTAATTCAGCCGGTGCATTCTTGCGTGAGATAATCTGGGTTGTTTCGCCATCTTTAAGCTCTATTCTGTCTCTATAGAGGTAATACTCATCCGGCATATCCCAGATAAGTTTTAAGGTATCACCCTCTTGCACATGACCAAAAACAAACGCTTTTTCTACCTGAACGGGGCCTTTTTCACCAAAAGGGTTTTGATCAAATAGTCCCGCCGTCACACTCGGGGAAGCTACAGATAAGATAAGTAAAAACTGTAACCAAAAAACTCGTTTAAATAGATACAACACAGCGTTTCCTATGGATTAATCTCGCAGACGCTTGATTGACAACTTTTATGCCTAACAGTTCGCTATCAATCGGATTTACATAGTTTACCACGCCTTTTTTATCGAACAGCACTCGTAAAAGCACTTTAATTAGTAGAAACAACTGCCATTGTTTTGATTTGGCGCAGAATAGACCATCTGCATACTTATAACCTTCATAGGTTTATGGTAAAACAAGCGACACATTGACAAAGAGTCTAGAGAGCCCCAGCGCTAAAAGCGCTCAATAACGTTAAATAGCTCTCTATTGTAGGATAAGAACTAATGACCGATACACGTGTTGAAGATTTAAATATCGAATCAAATAGCGTTCTGATTTCCCCAGATGCGCTTAAGGCTGAAATGCCAATTTCTGAGAAAGCAGCTCAAGCAGTAATGCAAGGCCGCTCTGTTGTTCGCGATATTCTTGACCGTAAGGACCCTCGTTTATTCGTTGTTGTGGGCCCTTGCTCTATTCACGATACAGAAGCAGCAATTGAGTATGGTAAAAAGCTGGTTGAGCTTCAGGAAAAAGTTAAAGATTCCTTATATCTGGTTATGCGCGTGTATTTTGAAAAACCACGTACGACAGTAGGCTGGAAAGGTCTTATTAACGACCCAGACCTAAACGACTCTTTCGAGATCGAAAAAGGCCTGCACACTGCACGTAAACTTCTTTTAGATCTATCTGAAATGGGTTTGCCACTAGCAACTGAAGCACTAGACCCAATTTCTCCACAGTACATGCAAGATTTGATCTCTTGGTCAGCAATCGGCGCACGTACTACTGAGTCTCAGACTCACCGTGAGATGTCTTCTGGTCTATCTTGCGCTGTAGGTTTCAAAAACGGTACTGATGGCGGCCTTGAGGTTGCTACAAACGCACTTAAATCTGTTAGCGCACCACATCGCTTCCTAGGTATTAATGAGAGTGGTCAGGTTTCTATCGTACACACTAAAGGAAACCAGTATGGTCACGTTGTACTTCGTGGTGGTGGCGGTAAGCCAAACTACGATTCTGTAAACGTAGCGCTTTGTGAACAAGCACTAGATAAAGCAGGCCTAGCAAACAACATTATGATTGATTGCAGCCACGCAAACTCAAGCAAAGACCCAGCTCTTCAGCCGCTTGTTGCTGAAAATGCGACCAACCAAATCATTGATGGCAACAAATCTATTGTTGGCCTGATGATTGAAAGTAACCTTGCTTGGGGCAACCAGTCTATTCCTTCAGATCTAAGCGAGCTTAAATACGGCGTATCTGTAACAGATGCTTGTATCGACTGGGAAACAACTGAGAAGTGCCTAGTTGAGATGAACGAGAAGCTGAAGCCTGCACTAGCTAATCGCTAATAGACTCTGAATTCTACAAAAAAAGCGCATAGGGTAACCCATGCGCTTTTTTAGTTTTCGGAGAGAATATATACCTCTCCATCACCGTCAAACTCTAATTGCTCTTGCGGCATTTGCCCTCCAAGTCAGATTAAAACCAAATACAGTTTGCCTAATCTCACTTGAATTCCCTATACCGACTTACCCATATACCTAGATCATAACGTCAATCTATCTGGCTCTGCATGACCTATCTGCGTTAGCATCTCCACGAACGCTGGGTTAAAGCGATAGCCGCTTTCACTGTTCATACGGCTAAGCGTTTTCGCGACCGCGATTTTTTGCTTATGATCCTTCCTTAAGCGCAGATAATTTTGCTGATAGAACTTCAGCATTGAGAGAATCATACTCCCCGCTGGAATATCATCTCCTTTTAGACCAAACGGTCCTCGGCCATCATAGCGCTCAAAACTACATTCAATCAGTTTTGAAGCGGCTAGCCATTTACCGCCTAGCTTTAGAAAGCCAGCTGATAACTCAACCTGCTCTCTCGCTTTGGCTTTTTCCCATTCAGCCGATTCAAGGCCGATATCAAATACAGGCGACGGGACAAATTTGCTTCCTAAATTCTGAAAGTTGAACGCAGCCAACAATTGCTCCTCAATTTCAGGATGAGACAATTGTTGATTGAGCATACAACCTATTGCAATTAGCTTAGAGAGATCGCCTTGGTGCTGGATAGATTTTGACTGGAGAATTTTTGCGACCTGGCCCATGAAAGCGAGGTCATCAAAGTCTTTTAGCTGCTCTTGCGCCTCAAGCTTATCCAACACACTCTCATTTATACTCTTTGTGGCTGTAAGTATGCCTGAGAAGCTTTCTAAGGTTGCTTGAGCCACTTTGTCGCGTGATGATTGGCCAGACTGATAAACCTGCATTACACCCTTTTCTAGAAGCTCAATATCGGCCGGACTCACATCACGACCACTGATTCTATCTGCGACCAATTGCTCCAGACGGGTAAAAACAAAAGCGATAAACTCACCCTGTATAGGCGTATAGGGAAGCTGTGCTTTTCTGAATTGATCAACCAAATCTTCGAGTCTATGGCAAACGTCAGCAATACTATCGAGAAACACCATATGACAGTTGCCTTTAACTGAATGCACCGCCCTAAACATTTGATTCACAATTTCAGGGTCGAAATTACAGTTTAAGGAACTAAAACAGTGATCCAATTCCTCCATAGCTTCCTTGAAGCTAGAGTAGAACTCCGTTTTCAGCTCATCACTCAGCTGCTGAAATCCTTGATCATTTGCGTCCGACATTCTTCACCATTTCAATTAGCCACAAAAAAAGGATAGCAAAGCTATCCTTTTTTATAACACATTCTGGAATGCTTATTCGTCCGGCATCGCTTTAGGTTGATCTGTGTTCTCATAAATGAGAATAGGATCGTTATCACCCTCGATAACGCCCTCATCGATCACAACCTTACTTACATTCTCCATAGAAGGCAGCTGATACATAATATCTAGCAATGTCGCTTCCATAATAGAACGCAAACCACGTGCGCCTGTTTTACGCTCAAGCGCTTTACGTGCAACCGCCTTTAAAGCAGCTTCACGGAAATCAACTTCAGCACCTTCCATATCGAACAGTGCAGCATACTGCTTAGTCAAACTGTTCTTAGGCTCAGTCAGAATCTGAATCAACGCTTCTTCATCCAGTTCAGCAAGTGTTGCTACCATTGGTAGACGACCTACAAACTCAGGAATCAGACCGTATTTAACCAGATCTTCTGCTTCTAGTTCACGAAGGCTGTCAGAAACCGTTTTCTCTTCATCTTTGCTCTTAACAACAGCGCTGAATCCGATAGAACCTTTCTCTGAACGATCACGAATAATCTGCTCTAGGCCAGCAAATGCACCACCACAGATAAACAGGATATTAGACGTGTCTACCTGCAAAAACTCTTGCTGAGGATGCTTACGACCACCTTGTGGAGGAACAGAAGCAACCGTACCTTCTATCAGCTTAAGCAAAGCCTGCTGTACACCCTCACCCGATACGTCACGCGTAATGGATGGGTTATCTGACTTCCGTGAAATCTTATCGATCTCATCAATGTAGACAATACCAAGCTGAGCTTTCTCTACATCGTAATCACACTTCTGCAGAAGCTTTTGAATGATGTTTTCTACATCTTCACCTACGTAACCTGCTTCAGTTAGCGTAGTCGCATCAGCAATAGTGAATGGCACATTCAATAGGCGTGCTAGCGTCTGAGCAAGCAGGGTCTTACCACTACCCGTAGGGCCGATAAGCAGAATATTACTTTTGCCTAGCTCAACGTCTGAATTGCTGCTCTTTTGGAAGCGTAGACGCTTGTAATGGTTGTATACCGCTACAGCAAGTACTTTCTTAGCGCGATCTTGGCCAATAACATATTCATCCAGAGCTGCACTTAGCTCTTCTGGAGTCGGCAGGTGATCGCTCTCTTCCTGAGGCTCTGCTTCTTGTATTTCTTCACGAATGATGTCGTTACATAGATCAACACATTCGTCACAGATAAAAACGGACGGACCAGCAATTAGCTTACGTACTTCATCCTGGCTTTTGCCGCAGAATGAGCAGTACAGCAACTTACCGCTGTCATCGCCATCTTTACCTTTGATTTCGTCGGTCATTCGACTTCCTCATAATTCTTTATCAGGGCTATACCCTATATTGCTACTCTGTTTCACATTTCAACCCTTATACAAACAAACAGGGTGAATCTTATGATTATAGTAACAATTTCTACTCAGGCTTAATCAGTGTTACGACGATCAAGCACTTCGTCAATTAAACCGTATTCTTTAGCAGCGTAAGGGTCCATGAAGTTATCACGATCTGTATCACGAGAGATCGTTTCTAGATCTTGACCTGTATGCTCTGCTAACAATGTATTCAATTTATGACGAATACTCAAAATCTCTTTGGTATGAATTTCAATATCAGTCGCCTGACCTTGGTATCCACCTAGCGGCTGATGAATCATTACACGAGAGTTAGGTAACGCAAAACGCTTACCTACAGCGCCACCGGCTAATAGGAATGCACCCATACTCGCTGCCTGACCCAAACACATTGTGCTCACGTCTGGCTTGATGAACTGCATAGTGTCATAGATAGACATACCAGCAGTTACAGATCCACCCGGGGAATTAATATAGAGATGAATATCCTTATCCGGGTTCTCCGCTTCTAGGAACAGCAACTGCGCAACAACCAGATTAGCCATATGATCTTCTACAGGACCTACAAGAAAGATCACACGCTCTTTTAACAGACGGGAGTAGATATCGTATGCACGCTCACCACGAGCCGACTGCTCTACTACCATAGGCACTAGACTACTCAAAATATCTGAGCCACCTTTACCAAAATCCGCCATGTATCACTCCTTAAAACGGAAATAACCTAAACACAAGCACTCGATAATACTACGTTGATTAATTCAGGCAATAGCTTTAACCAACAACACTGCATTTATCATGCGCTAAAAACAAAAAAACGACAGCCAGCTTTCGCTAACTGTCGCTTTTACAGTAGTGACTTTTACGTCAGAAGAGCGTTAATTAAGCTGCAGCACCCTGCTCTGGCTTAATTGCATCTTCGTAGCTAACAGTAACGTCTGTTACTGTAGCAGCTTCAAGTAGGTTATCTACAACCTGCTCTTCAAGAACTAGACCTTTGATCTGACCTAGCATCTCTTCGTTACCCATGTACCAATCGATAACTTGCTGAGGATCTTGGTAAGTTTCAGCCATCTCTTCTAGTGTTTCTTTAACACGAGCTTCGTCAGCTTCTAGTTCATTTACTTTGATCACTTCTTGCATAAGAAGACCGATCTTAACGCGACGGTCCGCCTGATCAGCAAACATTTCTTTTGGAAGCATGTTTGGATCCATATCAGAATCTGGACCCGCAAACTGCATTACAGCTTGACGACGTAGGTTGTCGATTTCGCCATCGATTAGTGCAGCTGGTACTTCGATTGGGTTAACTTCTAGAAGCTGAGTGAATACAGCATCTTTAAGTTTCATTTTAAGAGCCTGCTTAAGCTCACGCTCCATGTTCTTCTGAACTTCAGCGCGGAAAGCTTCTTCTGTCTTCTCTTCTAGACCAAACTTCTCGAAGAACTCTTCGTTTAGTTCAGCAAGAACTTGCTCAGAAACAGTGTGTACTCTTACTTTGAATACAGCGTCTTTACCTTGAAGGTTTTCAGCTTGGTATTCTTCTGGGAACGTAACGTTTAGTTCAACGTCTGCACCTGCAGTAGCGCCCGCTAGGCCGTCTTCGAAACCAGGAATCATTGAGTTAGAACCTAGAACAAGATCCATGCCTTCGCCTTTACCACCGTCGAATGCTTCACCGTCGATGAAACCTTCAAAATCGATGCGTACGCGATCGCCTTCAGCTGCTGCGCGCTCAACTTCGTTCCACTCAGCTTGCTGCTTACGTAGCGTTTCAATCATCTGATCAAGATCAGCATCGTTTACTTCAGCTGCTTTCTTTTCGATCTCTACTTTAGAGAAATCAGCCAGAGCGATCTCTGGGTAAACTTCGAATTTAGCAGTGTATTCAAGGTTTTCACCTTCAACATCTTTTGTGAATTCGATTGCAGGCGTGCCAGCTGGGTTGATCTCTTCCTGCTGAAGCGCTTGGTAGAAGCTTTCCTGAACCACTTGGCCAAGAACTTCTTCACGAATACCTTTACCGTAACGCTGCTTAACAACTTTTACAGGTACTTTACCAGGACGGAAGCCGTCGATACGTACTGTACGTGCAGTCTGCTGGATACGCTTGTTAACATCCTGATCGATGCGCTCTGCTGGTACGGAAACCTTCAACAGGCGCTCTAGGCCAGAAGTCGTTTCAACGGAAACTTGCATGTAATGCCTCACAAATAAAATGCTTGAATCAATAATCTTCAACAGACCGACGTATTGCTAACGCTGCTTGATCTGCACAGCCGCTCGTAAATTTCGAGCAAAATCAAAGCGCGAAATTCTCCGGCAAGCAGCTTAATTAGTCAAGTTTAGTAAGCAAAATAACGTATAAGAAATGAAAATTATTATTAGATAGATCACTCAGATCAAAAAATAAGCTAGAAATGGCTTTTATAAGCAGAAAAGCACAAAGAAAAATGAAATTAAGGTATTTATAAGCCAGAAGCAGCTTTTAAGATAAGAAGGAATAAAGATCAATCAATGGTGCGGACGGAGAGACTCGAACTCTCACACCTCGCGGCACCAGAACCTAAATCTGGCGTGTCTACCAATTCCACCACGTCCGCAGATAGATCTTTTTTACACATAGCTTGAAACTGATTACACCAAAACAACACTTCGTTGTAAATGGTGCGGACGGAGAGACTCGAACTCTCACACCTCGCGGCACCAGAACCTAAATCTGGCGTGTCTACCAATTCCACCACGTCCGCAATCTATGTGTATCGTTAATGGGGTGGATAATGGGGCTCGAACCCACGACCGCCGGAATCACAATCCGGAGCTCTACCAACTGAGCTATACCCACCATAACGATCGTTTTTGTGTAGTACATGGTGCGGACGGAGAGACTCGAACTCTCACACCTCGCGGCACCAGAACCTAAATCTGGCGTGTCTACCAATTCCACCACGTCCGCAGACTACACAAGAGATTCAATGGGGTGGATAATGGGGCTCGAACCCACGACCGCCGGAATCACAATCCGGAGCTCTACCAACTGAGCTATATCCACCATCAAATCTCTTTCTAACAAATGGCACGCCCACCAGGACTCGAACCTGGAACCTACGCCTTAGAAGGGCGTTGCTCTATCCAGTTGAGCTATAGGCGCCCGACTCATTTGTCAGACCTCAGACTTTGGCCTTAACTAGCGTCTAGCGCTTTGTTTTGGCCGCCTCGTCTTGAGGAGGTGCGCATAATATACACCCTAAATTTTTCCGTCAACACTTTTTTTATCTTTTATTTCAAAAGTTTTAGATTGATCATCTAACAACCAATAATTGGCTATTTATCAAGCAGTTATCCCATTTTTGGCTATCAAATCGATCCGATTGATGCTCTAGCCATCACTTTCACCTTTTTCGAAGTAAATGTACGCCTACCCTCTTAGATCTCAATTACTTCTACCTACTTATATAGCTAATTAACAAAAGGCGCTTGGACGAAATACTCAACCATGAGAGAATTCACCCCAGATAAAACTTAATAAAGGACCCTCCCTTTAAATGAGCGCACAGATTATTGATGGCAAGCAAATTGCCGCAGATGTTCGCCGTCAGGTTGCTGAAGGTGTTCAGCAGCGAATCAACGACGGTAAAAAAGCTCCTTGCCTAGCAGTACTACTTGTAGGTATGGACCCAGCTTCTCAGGTTTATGTTCGCAATAAGAAGAACGCTTGTCAGGATGTAGGATTTGAATCCCGCTCTTTTGACCTACCTGCAGAAACGACCCAAGAGGAATTACTGAATCTTGTTGATGAACTAAACCAAGACGATTCAGTTAACGGCATTTTGGTACAGCTTCCTCTACCAGAACATCTAGATGGCAATGAGATCCTTGAACGCATCCGCCCAGAAAAGGATGTTGATGGATTCCACGCTTTCAATTTAGGTCGTCTAGCTCAGCGCATGCCTGTTCTTCGCCCTTGTACTCCAAAAGGCGTTATGACGCTACTTGAATCTACAGGTCAAGATCTACATGGTATGGAAGCAGTTGTCGTTGGTGCATCTAACATCGTTGGTCGCCCTATGACACTAGAACTGCTTTTGGCAGGTTGCACAGTAACCACAACTCACCGCTTCACTAAAGATCTTGAAGCGCACGTTCGCCGTGCAGATCTTGTAGTCGTCGGTGTTGGTATTCCAGGCCTTGTGAAAGGTGAGTGGATCAAAGAAGGCGCTACTGTAATCGATGTAGGCATCAACCGCCTTGAAGATGGTCGCCTAGTCGGCGATGTGGGCTATGAAGCTGCTGCAGAGAAAGCCGGCTTTATCACCCCAGTTCCAGGCGGTGTAGGCCCAATGACTGTGGCTACGCTAATGGAAAACACATTAGAAGCAGCAAACAAGCAAGACGCTTAAGTTTGTTACTCAATAAAAAAGGCAGCCTAGGCTGCCTTTTTTATTTCCGAAAGTAACCGGCTCAGGCTTCCCTGAACCAAGTCGTACCTTCGCGGCTATCTTTTAGAATAATGCCCTGCTCTGCCAACTCATCACGAATACGATCAGACTCTGCGAAGTTTTTCGCTTTCTTCGCTTCCGCACGCTGAACAATCAACGCTTCGATTTCAGCAGAACTAAGCTCGCCCTCTTTGTCTTCGCCTTTCAAGAAGGCATCAGCATCTTGCTGCAGTAAACCAAGAATAGAACCTAGGCGCACCAATTGACCGGCAAGTTTACCTGCCTCTGGTGAGTTTTCACGTGTAGCTTTGTTCAACTCATTCACAAGCTCAAACAGAACTGAGATTGCTTTTGGTGTGTTGAAGTCATCATTCATCGCTTCAATGAAACGCGCATCAAAATCATTTACTGGTGCTTCATTAGAAATTTCCACACCACGCAGCGCTTGATAGAAACGCTCTAACATCACACGCGCTTCTTTTAAGCTATCTTCGCTGTAATCGATATACGTACGGTAATGAACACGCGCTAGGAAGAAACGAACAACTTCAGCGTTGTATTTTTCCAGCACATCACGAATCGTGAAGAAGTTACCTAAAGATTTAGACATCTTCTCAGAATTCACGCGTACAGGACCTGCGTGCATCCACGTATTTACATAAGTACAACCGTTTGCAGCTTCAGATTGTGCAATCTCGTTTTCATGGTGTGGGAATGGTAGATCTGGACCACCGCCATGAATATCAAATGTAGGGCCAAGGCAGCATTTAGACATAGCTGAACATTCAATATGCCAACCTGGACGACCTAGACCCCAAGGAGAATCCCAGCTCACCTCGCCCTCTTTCGCAGATTTCCACAAAACGAAATCCAACGGGCTTTCTTTAGCTTCATCTACTTCAACACGGGCACCAGAACGCAGTTCATCAACATTTTTATTGGTTAGTCGACCGTACTCTTCAAAACGCTCTACACGGAAGTAAACATCGCCATTAGATGCAGGATAAGCAAAACCTTTCTCTACCAGTGTTTCAACTAGAGAGATGATATCTCCGATATGCGCAGTCGCTCTTGGCTCTTGCGTAGGGCGAAGAACAGCAAGTTTCGCCTCATCTTCATGCATCGCAGCAATCATACGCTCAGTAAGCTGATCAGGCGTTTCATCGTTTTCAGCTGCACGCTTGATGATCTTGTCATCTACGTCTGTGATGTTTCGCACATAGTCCACATCCCAACCCTGTGAGCGAAGGAAACGAGTAATAACATCAAATGCAACCATCACACGTGCATGACCAATATGACACAAGTCATAAACGGTCACTCCGCAAACGTACATTTTGATTTTGCCTTCTTCTAGTGGCTTAAACGGAGCTTTTTCTTTAGTGAGGGTGTTATATATTTGAAGCATAACTCGTAACTTTATAATTTCGAAAAATAAAAAGGGCCGCTAGTATAAATGAATTAGCACTCTGCGGCTAAGGAAACTCGGTAGGGACAGTTAAATTTAGCTCCCCCACACCCACATCCAATAAAAGGCTTTTCTCAGTACTCAGCACTAAACGCCCAGCCTTCTCTCGATCCCAAACCAACGCCTCCCATTGAGCATAAGGCTGTATATAAGTTCTGCGCGCCTCCTCCCAATTCGGAGCATCAGTCACAGGTACGACCCACAGAAAAGAATGTCCGAAAATCTTCTGCTTGGCATAGCCCAATAAAGCCAACCTTTTAGTAACAGGGTCGTAGTCAGCAGCCGTCACCAAACCTTTAACATCAAAGCGCTCAGTCAATGTTACAGATTGCGCTGCTTTACTTTTATCGAGTTTATAAAGATGGGTTTGTTCGTTTTCTCTATTCTTAGTGAAAAGCCATAGCTCGTCGTTGACCACTGTTAGCGCTTCACAATCTAAGTTATGACTTTTCGGAGCAACTTTCGCTGGACGATCAGCATAGTGAAATTTCAATATATCAGGAGAGACAATACCTCCCGCTCTAGTAGACTCTAAGTCCTTCCAAGCAACTTTATAAATCTGCAGTTCAATACGCCTGCCGCGATTATTACCGCAGTCCGCTATGTAGAGAAAAGACTCATCTTGTGCAAGTTCTTCCCAATCGATATTTTTTGCATTCCCTACTTTGATTACTTTGACAATGTTGTGCTGCGCATCCAGAGCATAAAGATAAGGCCCATCACCACTATCATTAATGGTCCAGAGCAATTCCCCCTGAGAAGCGAGGCCTGATGTTTCTTGCACACGATCGGGCCATACCGTGTAATTCTCTATAACACCATCCCAACCTTTCGCTTTCGAAGCATTCGCTTTTTCTACCACTTGCTGCTGACCGCAGCCCCAAAGGAAGAACGAAAGTAAAATCACTGCTAATAACTTCATTTTATGGACCTAAACCTCAAGAGATAACCCAAATTAAGTGTGGCATCACTACAGAAAAATATAGTCACACTGTATATGACTAGACCTTTGGTATAAAAACTGTAAGGATTCGACAATAAGTAGAAAAATTAAACAGGATGTACCAGAAATGGATAACGATCAATTTGGCCAGCAGGATCTTGGCCCTTCCTTAACACCACCCAATACTCCTATGAGTACCCCTGTGGCGGAGGGAAGCCAAATTGCATCGCAACAGCTTTCAATCCTTTCTGCTCTTCCTCACCCTGCTTGGATCAAAAATCGTCGAGCTGAGTATCTCTATGTAAATGATGCCTATGCTGAGCTACTCGATATGCCTGCAAAATGCATTAAAGGCAAAACAGATCGACAACTTTTCCCTAAACACCTTCATGCTCAACTGGTTGATTCTGATGCTCAAGTGTTTTTATCACAAACACATGTCGAATTAGAAGGACTGCGCCTTAACCCGGATTGTCAGCACAGTTATTGGTTAAGCAAAGCGCCACTCAAAGACAAACACGGCAAGGTCAGTGGCATTGTTGGATTAATGAAACGATCCGTTCAGCCTACCACAGACCAACTTTCTATCTGCAAGCTCGCTGAAAATGCGATTCAGCAGAGTAATGAAGCGGTTGTCATCGCTGATACCGACTTCAATATTACCTTAGTTAACCCAGCGTTTGTGAGACTGACCGGTTATAACGAGCAAGAGGTTCTTAACCAACCTGGCAGCATAATCAATGCAACTTGGTTAGCACCTGAATTTATGGAAAGCATCAATAGCAATTTGCAATATAAAGGCTATTGGGAAGGTGAAACCTGGAGCCGCAAAAAAGACGGCCAGCTATTCAGCGAGAAAATCAAAATCTCCGTTGTGCTAAATCAGGAAGGCCAAAGAACCCACTATATTGGCCAATTCTTGGATAATACAGAGCAGAAACAGGCTCAAGAAAAACTCGAATTCCTAGCTTTTCACGATCCTCTTACAGGTTTAGCTAATCGCGCGCTGTTTTTGGATAGAGTAACCTGTGCCGTACAGCACGCACAAAGAAACAAAACACTATGTGCTGTTATCTATCTCGATCTTAACGAGTTCAAACCCCTCAACGATAAATATGGCCACCCTTTTGGCGATAAAGTACTGACCATCGCCTCCCAACGCCTTAATACTGCAGTACGCAAAGTTGATACTGTCTCTCGTCAAGGAGGGGATGAGTTCGCAGTTTTATTAGAGGATACAGCCTCAATTGAAAGCGCTGTACTTGTATCGCAAAAAATCATTGCGTCTTTAAGACAGCCAATGATGATAGATGATATTGAAGTATGTATCGGTGCTAGTGCCGGTATTGCAGTGTTCCCAGACCACGGCAAGGACGGCGGGAAACTCATTGGTAACGCCGATAAAGCGATGTATGCCGCTAAGTTTCTTGGTGGTAACGGCTATTACCTTTATAAATAGTGTTCAATTCTCTCTTTAAACCGTAAGTTATTTTGAAAAGATTCCACATCAGGTCTAAAACTACACTATGACCAAAATTTTGGAATTTAGGTATGCCTTGTCCTGATTCAGGCAATCCTTGTAGTGCTCATGAGCAGAAGCTACTCGATGAGATTGTGCATACTTACCCTCAACCAATTATTGTGATCGATAATGATCACAGGGTCATCATTTGGAATAAAGCCTGCGAAAAAGTCTTTGGCATTCCTGCCAAGGCTGTTCTTGGAACAAAAGATCAATGGAAAACCTTTTATCCTGCACCTCGTCCTATATTGGCTGATGTAGTTTTAGATGATGACAAAGAGCAGCTTGAGCAGTTTTATCCTGGCCTTCATCGAAAATCTCCGTTTATAGAAGATGCTTATGAAGTTGAAAGCTTCTTCCCCAAACTGGGCAGTAATATTGATAGATGGCTCTATTTCACGGCAAAACGACTATACGATGAAGATGGAAATATAGTTGGCGCTATTGAATCTTTAATTGATATAACCCAAAGAATGGAGGCTGAAGCGGAGGTCAAGCAACTAAACGACGCCCTCTCCGACCACTCGCAAAAGCTCGAAGAAGCCAATGAAGAGCTCAAAGCCACCATGCTAAAACTGGCTAATACGCAAAAGCTAGCTTCTCTGGGCAAATTAGTCGCAGGCATTTCTCATGAACTAAACACACCCATTGGCAATATTCGTACAATCAGCACAGCCTTAAGAGCAGATACTAGTAGAATCCAAGATCAGCTTAATTCTGGTGAAATGACTAAATCAGCCTTGGAGAGTTTTTTAAGTAACGTTCTCGAATCTACTGATTTAATAGAAAAAAGTACCGCAAAAACTGCCGAGCTGATTTTAAGCTGCCAACAAATATCAACTAATGACAATCAATACGATCGAAGCCAACTTGATTTAAGAGCATTAGTTGAGGAGGTGTTAAATCGGCAAACTCAAACTCTCGCCAGATCAAATATTATTGTGGAGAATCTAATACCCCATGATATTCCTATGAATAGCTTTGCTGCACCTATACAACAGATCTTTGACAATCTGATCAACAATACCCGAATGCATGCATTTGACGACCAACAAACGGGGAAAATTAAAATCTGTGCCCAACTCTGCGATAAGACTATAACACTAATATTCAGTGATACTGGCTGTGGCATTCCAACTAAAAATGTTGCCAAAGTCTTTGATCCCTTTTTCACCACTAAATTTGGTCAAGGTGGCAACGGTCTAGGGCTCTATATAATATTCAACTTAGTCACGGGTGTATTAGGTGGCAGTTTGGAACTTCAATCTCCTGATGATGGAGGATTTGAATTACATATTACACTTCCCAGCACTTCCCCTTATGCGCTCACGGCAGAAGATGACACTTACTACATTTAACAGTTTTCATATCCAATTATTTTCATGCTGAAATCTTTTTTCAAAACGACCGTTTAGATTGAATAAAAATCAGTCACATTTAGAAACGATGTCCAATACTTATATGTAAGGAGAAATTAAAAAAACGGACGGAAAACTTATGCAAGTGTCATCGACCAAAAACAAACCGCCGCAGAATGACCCTCAACTACAAGACATCAACAAACAGGTTTACCAAACCAGTTTTCAACCTTATCCAGAGACATATTCTAACGTCAGCGCAAGTTTCACCGATCTTACTTTGTCTCCGCCTCTGGCTCAGGTTTATGAAGAAGTCATCATGCTACTAGGCCATGAGCTAAAAAATGAAACAGGCAATACTTTTATGGGATCTAATCCTGCCCCTTCAGGCAATGTAGCCCCGCAGGAATATGCCACAGCTACTCTTGAATATATAACTCAGCAATTCCCCCTATTTCGCAACGCACTACCTGAGTTAAGTGAAGAGCAATCATTAGACCGCTTTATTAACTTGATAAATGAATCAATTAATCGGGGAGCATTAACGGCTGTTGAGCAACTGGAAGAGGTAGCAATTAGCGACGATGATGAACTCAATGAACAAGTCGACCTTTACCGAGAGTATTGCTTAGAAGGGATTGAAACCTTTATTCATAGCTTCGGTTTCTGTTTTGATTCTGTTGAGGATGAAGAGTTTACCTCCAATATCCAAGCAGCAGATGAGTTTATCGATGATGAGCTGCTAGATAAATTACTGACATAAAAAATGCCGCCTAAGCGACATTTTTTATGTGTTCTTCTCAATTAATGCAGTTCGTCATATTTTTTACGAATAGCGGCTAATTTGGGCTGAATATCTAAAGGCGCATAATTCATCGCTTGTTCAAAAAGCTCTTTATTCTCCTCAGACAGTCTCTCTTCCTCACTCATCTGAGTGAGCTTTTCCATCGCTTCGGTAAATTTAGGGTGTATTTTATCGCTAGTCATGACCAACCCTCCTCAAGACGTTCTACATTTAGGCAACTTAGCATGAAATTTCAGCTAAACCTTACTGCTATTCTAGCAATGCTCCTGCTATACAACAGCACAATTTTGACATTTAAAACTACTATTAGTGCATTTAGATGACAAATTCAGAAGTTAGCGTGGCTTTACGCTCTTCATTCTTTGCTTCTTACCACTCGGTTTACCCCCTACACGCTTCTTAGCTGGATTAGCAAAGGACTTACCTGCTTTTGAATCTTGTCGTCTACTACTCGCATTCTTGTGCTTACTCGCCGCTTTTGATTTCACCGCAGGCTTTTTAGTAGTACCTCTGCGATTGGAGTTAGAGCTCTTCTCTTCCTCAGGGATCAAACATGAGTCGCGCTCACCAATTAGATCACTGTGCCCCATTTTCGGCAGCACCTGACGTAATAGTGGCCAGTTATCAGGATCATGGTATCGAAGCAATGCTTTCTGAACTTTACGCTGTTCAGTGTTCTTAGGTGTGTAGAGCTTTTCACTCTTGTAGGTCACTTTTTTAAGTGGGTTTTTATCCGAATGATACATCGCCGTCGCCAAGGACATTGGTGATGGATAGAAGGTTTGTACCTGATCTACTTTGAACTCATTCTTCTTCAGCCAACGAGCAAGGTTAACCATATCCTCATCTTCGCAGCCCGGATGAGCCGCTATGAAATAAGGAATTAAGTATTGCTTTTTACCCGCCTCACGGGAGAAACGATCAAACATCTTTTTGAATGCATCGTAAGTTCCCATGCCTGGCTTCATCATTTTAGATAGTGTGCCATCCTCACTGTGCTCAGGCGCAATCTTGAGGTAACCACCTACGTGATAAGTCACAAGCTCTTTTACGTACTCTGGGTCTTCTACAGCTAGGTCATAACGCAAACCAGAAGAGATCGAAACGGTATGTACACCCTCTACCTTACGCGCCTTGCGATATAACTCAGTCGTAGGGCTATGATCGGTATTCAGGTTCTTACAGATGGTTGGATAGACGCACGAAAGCTTACGACAAGAAGCCTGAATATCTGGATCGTTACAATTCAGGTGGTACATGTTTGATGTTGGGCCACCTAAATCAGAGATAGCACCAGTGAAACCCGGTACTTTCTCTTTGATATCCTCGATCTCATTGATAACCGATTCATGGGAGCGGCTCTGAATGATACGGCCTTCATGCTCAGTGATAGAACAGAAGGTACAGCCACCAAAACAACCGCGCATGATATTGATCGAAAACTTGATCATATCGAATGCAGGAATTTTTTGGTTCCCATAACGTGGGTGCGGAATTCGCTGATAAGGCAAGCCAAACACCTTATCCATTTCTGCCGTTTCTAAAGGGATTGGCGGCGGGTTAACCCATAACTCTCGATGACCATGCTTTTGCACCAAAGCGCGCGCATTGTGCGGGTTTGCTTCTTGATGCAAAACACGTGATGCATGAGCATACAAAGCCGGATCTTTAGAGACTTTTTCAAAAGAAGGTAAGCGAATGTAGGTTTCGTCAGGTAGCTTCTCTTTACCTTTTAGCGGCGCAGGAATAACTCGCAGAGGTTGAGGTTCATCGGCCCTAGACGCGTCTTTTTTATCGCAGGTAGCCGCATCCGTATATTCATAAGGATTTGGTAGCTGATCGATGTATCCCGGCCAATCAATACGGGTTGAATCAACCTCAATATAATCAGCAGGTAACGCTGTTTTTAGGATCGCCGTCCCTCGAAGATCTTGAATTTCTTCAATGGTTTCGCCATTAGCTAAACGGTGCGTAAGCTCAACAATAGCTCTCTCCGCATTACCGTAAAGCAATATATCGGCTGTCGCATCCAGTAAAACCGAACGACGAACTTTATCGCTCCAGTAATCATATTGAGCAATTCGACGAAGACTTGCCTCAATACCGCCAAGCACTACAGGCGTCTCACGATAAGCCTCTTTGCAACGCTGGCTGTACACAATAACCGCACGATCCGGCCTTTTACCGCCCATGCCACCAGCCGTATAAGCATCATCATGACGCGTACGTTTATCGGCGGTATAGCGGTTGATCAAAGAGTCCATGTTACCAGCCGTGATACCAAAATAGAGATTTGGTTGGCCTAGCTCTTTAAAGGCATCAGCACTGGTCCAATCAGGTTGACTGATGATACCTACCCTAAAGCCTTGTGCTTCAAGTACACGCCCCATCACTGCCATGCCAAAACTAGGATGATCTACATAAGCATCGCCGGTGACGATAATGACATCACAGCTATCCCAGCCTAATGCATCCATCTCTTCTCTTGAAGTTGGAAGAAAAGGCGCTGGCGCATAACATTCAGCCCAATATTTAGGGTATGAAAACAAGTCAGGAGCAGAACGAGGCATAAAACGAGGCTACTTGAATATGAAATTAGGGTCTATTTTCCCAGAAAGGTAGGTATACGCCCAGTGAAAAATTCTTAATATGGAAAATATTCAATGAAAGGAAGGCTATAGCTAAAAACTACAGCCTTATAAAGATCAAACAGAATAGTTTATTTACGTACTAATTTAGCAGCCTTTTTCTGTAAGGCTTTCTCTAACTCTTCGGCATAAGTAACTATGCCATCTTGGCTTTCGAACGGACAAACTACAACTGCGAAGCCATCTTCTTCTAAACCTGGTGTCCAACGCTCATGCCAAACAGAGAGACTAATCGCTTCCGGTTTACACTCGCTCCACTCTTCAGTTGCCCAAGCTTGTGCTAGCTCTTCTGACGGCCAAACCGGCACACAGTCTTCATCGTCTGTGTTTAACATCACGCAACCGTATTCATCTGTCAAAATCCAAATCTGCTCATTAGTTACAGATTCCGCTATAAAGAAGCTATAAAGCTGCTCTTCGTTATATTGTTGCAATTGTTCTAACGATGGAGAATGTGAATCGTTTGACATACAAGCCTCAATTACGCGTGTTTCAGACACACTTACAAAATATTGGGTCCATTATACCTCACAGTCTCTGTAATAATCCTAAGATATTTAAGGCTCACTAGATACAACCGAATCATCTCTCAAAAAAAAGTTTGCCATTACTCGATATCAATCTGCCAACTCTTTTTGAATATGGATGATATCGTCTAAGTGTTGTTGAAATACCAGAATCAACTTAGGATCAAATGCTTTACCAGATTCTTTTACTATGTAATCTGCTGCTTCCTTATACGACCAAGCCTCCTTATAAGGCCTCTCACTTACCAAAGCATCAAAAACGTCAGCAATAGATGTGATTCGTCCTTCAATCGGTATTGATTCGCCGTTCAGGCCGTGCAAATAGCCATTCCCGTCCCATCTTTCATGATGTGTAGCTGCAATACTTCGCGCTAATTGTATAACCAGAGCATCGTTACCAGATAATAGGTTATAGCCATGTGCAGTGTGTTGTTTCATGATCCTCATCTCTTCTTCATCCAGGGGACCTTTTTTTAATAGAATTCTATCTGGCACACCTACCTTACCTATATCATGAAGGGGCGCTGCTTTTTCAAGCATATAAGCTAGGTCAGCTGGCAGCCCTGCACCCAAAGCAAGGATCTGGCTAATTTTGCCCACCCTTAGAACATGCTTGGCTGTTTCCGTGTCTTTATACTCCCCAATCATCCCTAATAATTGGATGACATTCTCTACTGTCTTGTCTAATTCTTGCGTCCTATCTTGAACCAGTGACTCTAATTTAGTTTTTTCAGATGAAAGTACCTTATGTGCATTTGCGATTTTTAAGGTGTTATTTACTCTTAGGCAGATTTCAGCTTGATCAAACGGCTTATTCATAAAGTCATTTGCACCATTCGATAAACTCTTATTACGAAGATCTGCTCCGGTAGAACCCGTGAGTATAATGACAGGGAGTTGATCCATCTCCCAGCGCTGACGAATTTGATACAACACTTCAAAGCCATTAAGCCCTGGCATTTCGAGATCTAACAATATTAGATCGAAATCTTGCTGTTCAAGTTGAGGTAAGACTTTTCGAGGGTCGGTTAAGGAAGTAATGGATGTATTACGGACTTCAGTTTCGATTAACTTGCTTAGTATCAAAACGTTTGTAAGAGAGTCATCACAAATCAATATTTTATGATGATTAACATAGCTGTTCATGCGTTTAGTCCCTTAATGCACATTACAAATTTCCATATATCCAGCTTTGTTAAGCTGATTGGCCGTGTATTAGTGGAAAACTAATAAATTTCATTTCAAACGGTTACAAACACAGTCTAGCTTTCAGCTTTCGTTTGGCAAAAAAATAAAAAGTTAAAAAAACATAATAACCATGTTAAATGAATGGAATTCAATTTATTGAATTTACGTCTAGCGACGTTCAATTATAAGTACACTAAAAACAGTGTATTGGGATAAGAAATCTAGAGGCCTGCAATAAATTGTGGCCCAGTCTGCATGCCTAAATTTCATTTAGAACCCAGATCTTTGAATTTGAAAACTTGCGGACATAATGAAGGTTCGCACCTTGATCAACAGATAAACTTGATCTGATCAAGTTTGAGCTGCCAAGCAGCTCTCAAAATGCTAGTATCCGCGATATTGATTACCCAGTGCCGTAATTATGCATCAAATATCATTACGAGCTACCTGTAGAGCAGGAATGTAGTACGGTTCTCCCCTATCTCCTAAGGCCTCGCAACGTTCAGTGTGATGCCCATAGCTCCAATCAAACACTATGACTGCGTGTTAAAAGTCGCTCTTTAAAGATCGACCTGAACGTTTTCGCGCAAATAATGCTTTTCCTTAAGAGATAAATAATGAGCTTTAATGAACTTGGCTTGTCGAGCCCTATTCTTGATGCAATTAATGCAAAAGGGTATTCAACTCCTTCCCCTATTCAGGAGCAGGCAATCCCTGCAGTCATAGAAGGTCACGACCTCATGGCTGCCGCACAAACAGGTACTGGTAAAACCGCAGGCTTTACTCTTCCGATTTTAGAGAGATTAAACCACGGTACACCTGCTAAACGCGGGCATGTTAGGGCGTTAATTCTTACCCCAACCAGAGAACTTGCAGCTCAAGTAAACGATAGTGTAGAAAGCTACTCAAAGAATTTAGCCATACGTTCGACCGTAGTTTTTGGCGGCGTCAAAATAAATCCACAAATTGCCAAATTAAGAGGCGGTGTCGATGTTTTAGTAGCGACTCCCGGTCGATTAATTGATCTGCATAATCAAGGTGCTGTTAAATTTGCTCAACTAGAAGTTCTTGTCCTAGATGAAGCTGATCGCATGTTGGATATGGGCTTTATTCATGACATTAAGAAAATCCTGAAGTTTTTGCCTTCACAACGCCAAAACCTTCTATTTTCAGCGACATTTTCACCGCAAATCAGGAAATTAGCCCAAGCCTTTGTCTCTAATCCAGTAGAGATTTCGGTCACCCCGGCCAATTCCACAGCGTCAACGGTTAAACAGTGGATCTGCCCAGTTGATAAAAAGCAAAAATCGCACATTCTGAGCCAATTAATCAAAGACAATGATTGGCATCAAGTGCTTGTATTCTCCAGAACTAAGCACGGTGCTAACCGCTTAGTTCGTCAGCTAGAAACTGCCAAAATCAGTGCTGCTGCCATTCATGGTAATAAAAGCCAAGGCGCGCGAACCAAGGCCTTAGCTGAGTTCAAGAGTGGCTCTGTAAGAGTTCTAGTTGCAACCGATATCGCTGCAAGAGGAATTGATATTGACCAATTGCCTCAAGTAGTGAATTTCGATCTACCTAATGTGCCTGAAGATTATGTTCATCGTATTGGCCGTACAGGTCGAGCAGGCGCAACAGGTCAAGCCGTTTCACTGGTAAGTGCTGATGAATTTGATCAGTTACACGCAATTGAGCGTCTAATCGGTAAAGTATTAGATAGAGAGATCATCGAAGGTTTCGAACCGGTACACGCTCTACCAGCCTCAGATTTAAGCAAAAAACCGGCTCGTAAGAAATCAAATAACAATAACAAACCCAAGCAAGCTAAAGGTCATCGTGACGGCCAACGCTCAGGGGAGAATTCCCGCGGGCACAAACCTCAGGGCAAAAACAAATCACACAAGACAAGTGAAGGTTCAAATAAGCGCAAAGGAAATAGTGCTAAACCTAAAGGACAGAAGCCAAATTCACAGTCTGAAGGTAACAACAAAAAACGCAGACCTAAACGCCCAGCATCAAACCCTTGGGGTAACCGAACTTAGAAAAAGAATCAGGCCAGTTAATACTGGCCTGATTAGTTTTGATAGTTCATTTTAGTAGATCAATTTATAACGGCTCTTTGAAATACTGTGCGATCCATTGATAGATCGTCTGTTTGGTGACTTTTTCAAACGCTAAGCTTTCAAAGTCACCTTCAGGATCTGAGTCCATACCTGCAAATTGGTAACTTACAATGCCAGGTTGTTGATCATGCAAGATAACAATGATTCGCTTACGCGTTCTTAAACAATCAATCGTCATAACATCCGCAGGTATACCCTGCTTTCGCATATTCTGGCTTACACCAATGAGTGGGTCTATATCCGCAAAATCACGCTGAATCGCGGTATGCGCATCTGAAGCTAGCTCCCAGATCGTCTCTAATTGTTTACTTAATGAACCCATTACTTACTCAATCAATTTCTGCGGAAGAATTAGCTGATGAAAACTCTATGAACTTATCAGCAGGCAGTGGTTTGGATAGTAGATAACCTTGGAAGCAGTCACAACCCAATTCAACTAGGGTCTCTTTCTCTTCTAGGGTTTCAACCCCTTCAGCAATGACCAATAACCCTAAACGATCGGCTGTCGCCAGAATAACTTCAACAATAGCTGCTTCTTCAGATTTAGAGCGAAGACCGGTTACAAAAGAGCGATCTATTTTAAGAATATCCAACGGCAAATTCCGAAGGTATTTAAGCGAAGAGTACCCCGTACCAAAATCATCAATCGCAAAAGAAACCCCTTTACCTTTAAGGAGTTTCATCTTGTGGCTTGCTACTTCAAAGTTATTAAGCAGCATATTTTCGGTAATCTCTAATTCAACAGCATCGCCTGGAAGATCAAATTCATCCATTAAGCTGATCACCTGATCGACAAAATCCACCTGCATAAATTGCATAGGACTAATATTGATTGCAAGACGCTGAAAGCTCTCAGGTAAACCTTCGGCACGCCATTTCGCCAAATGCTTCAGACCTTCTCTTAAAACCCAATTGCCAATCTCAACAATCTGGCCACTCTCTTCAGCAACCTGAATAAACCCACCCGGGAAAATTAGCCCCTTTTCCGGGTGCTGCCAACGAATAAGCGCTTCAGCCCCTATTATTTGACCATCCTTACAAATCTGAGGTTGGAACCATAAAACAAATTGATTGGATTTAAGCGCTTGATGAAGCCCCTTCTCCACTTCTAATCGTTCCTGCGCCGTAGATTGCATCTCAGGATCATAGAACTGGAAACCATTTCGCCCCATCGCCTTAACTCGATATAAGGCAGTATCTGCCTGGCGAATAATATCCTGAGCTGAAGCATCAACCGCAGGAAAAACAGCAATACCCAGACTAGCAGTACAATAGAGCGTATGCCCCTCGATACTGAACGGCTCTGACATAACTTTTAAGACTTCTTGAGCTACATGGGCAGATACATCAGCGCAGACATCTGAAGAGCTACCCGTTTCGGGTAAGAGAATTACAAACTCATCACCGCCAAATCGCGCGCAAGTCGACTCAAGCGGTAGAACATGGGTTAAACGTTGCGCGATGTTATTCAGCAATTCATCACCAACACCATGTCCTAGGGAATCATTAATCGTTTTAAATCTATCTAAGTCTAAAAATAGTACAGCGCCAAAACTATGATTAGCCTGATGCAATTCAAGCGATGCTGTCAGCCTGTCTAAATATAAGCGACGGTTAGGCAACCCGGTCAAGGTATCGTAAAAGGCTAACTCATGGATCTGTTTTTCTGCTTGCTTACGCACCGAGATATCTCGGGCAACAATAAGCAGGTACTCATGAGACTGAAGGGATAACTTAATGGCTCTCGCTTCTACCGGAAAGACCTTACCATTGGCGGTAATCTGCAGATCTTCAAAGGTAGTGACCTGAGTCTCACTAATACCTTCACAGAGCTGCAAGTATTCATCAAATGAGTAGTTTTTGCTGTAATCAGCAAGTTTAGTATTGCGGAGCTGCCGTTTAGATAGCCCTAAGGTACTCGCCCCTTGGTTGTTGACACGAAAAATAGTGCTGTCCAGTTCACACAAGAACATAGCGTCCCCGGCGTTATCCATTATTGAGCGAGAGAAGTGCTCACTTTCAGATAACTCAGCCACCATCTTCGTTAATTTGTCAGTAACTGCCTCACGGTCTTTCCAAAGCCCAGAAAAACTCCGAACCAAGTCACCTAGCTCATCCTCTGCCGTGTATGGCAAAGCCGAACTTTTACCTTCCGAACGTAGTTCATTCACCCATTTTGCTGTTTGCACTATAGGTCGGGAAAGATACCGATAAATCAACAGCAAAATAATCGCTGCTAAAGCAACGCTATGCATCAAACCCAAAAGTAAACTATTGATTGCGCGCTGACTGAAACTATTAGCTACATGGATTGTGTCTAACTCAACTATCAACCGAGCTCTTTCGTTGCCTGAATTAACAGAAGTCAACTCCAATTCCATCTCTATATAGCGATTCAGGTCGAATAACTGCTGGGCGGGCAACGATAGAAAACTAGAACTCAAGGTCTGATCACGTCTATGTTCAGCTAAAGTTTCACTGAAGTCATCGATTAACTGCGCATGGTAAACTGTGGGATAAGAGATCAGTGAAGATGTGACCTCATTCGCCTGAAATGCATTCAAATTATAAACAGCTTGGGTCGCTGTATCGCGATACAGGCTAATGATGCGTTCAATGTCCTCAGTGGTATTTTTTCTCACCTGCTGGAGATCTAAATAGATCTGCAATCCGGTAGAGAACACACCCAAAAGCAACGCAATAATCAAAATAAAACGTGCTTGTTTGAGAGCAATTTTACGTCGTAAATTTAGACCCATAAAGTGATGTTTTGCCATTAAAGATAGCGGTCGTAAATAGCCTGATATTGTCCATTGTTTTTGATTAAACGTAGACCTTCATTAAACTTTTCTAGAAGGACTTCCGCTTTGGGATACGCTTTACTCAAACACAAATGATACTGCGTACTGTGCATACCTTTCAGACGCTTAATCTTGATTTCATCCTGCAGACCTAGTTTGCGTGCTCGGTAATTAGTTACTAAACCCGCATTATAGAAAACATCTACATTACGGTAGATTAACGAACGGATGCCACTATCTACATCAGGTACTACAGAGTGGGCTATACCCGCTTGCTGTAACTCCTTCTGTATCCCCCAGCCATCTACTACGGATACACTAACCTCTCTAAGATCCTCAAAATTGACGATATCATCATCAGATCTATCTAGACGCATTACTGCAGATTGATTTGCTTCGCTCAAAACATCACTAAACAGAATAAATTTATCTCGGCCTGCCCGTTTAGAGCAAGTTACCGTCCCTGCCATACGACCATGACGGATGCTTTTTAATATCCTCTTCCATGGGGCCGTTTGTATATCCGCATTAATACCTACCGCAGCGAAAGCCGCCTGCGTAACTTCCACATCGATACCACTGATAGCCCCCTTATCATCGATCAAGCTATAGGGAGGATAATCAACCGTATAGAGCTGAACCGTCTGGTTGGCGATTCCAACCTGCGGTAAAAGCAACGCTGCTACAAAGATAGCCAAACGGTTAAATAACTTCACTGTCACAACCTCCATATATTGAACAACCCTGTAACAGAATGAGTTAATTTAAACATATCTTGATCAAAATAGGAGCGACAATAAACAAACTCATCTACAGGTCTAAACCAAAACAAATCAACAACAGTAAAGCTTTAACAAAAGCACTTTGCTATAACTAAATCATTCAATCTGACTAGCGGAAAGTTGATGAGCGGCAAACTCTTTTATCTGATGGGGGCCTCAGGCTCAGGAAAGGACACCCTACTCCAAGGCTGCAGGCAACGTTTAGAACATAGCCATCAAGCATTTATCGCCCATCGCTATATCACCCGTGCTGCCGATGCAGGCGGCGAAAATCATATTCATCTGACAGAATCAGAGTTCCAATTGCGTGTTGATACCGCTATGTTTGCAATGCATTGGGCATCTCATGGTCACTTATATGGAATAGGCAAAGAGGTCGAAATCTGGGTTAAAGCGGGATTAAACGTCATTATTAATGGCTCCCGAGAATACCTGCCAATCGCCATGCAGCAATATGATTTTCTTATCCCCGTGATGATTAATATTAAAACCGAGCTCCTTAGGGATAGATTGCATAAGCGCGGCAGGGAAACAGATCTAGAAATTGAAAAACGTTTAAAGCGCCATGCTGATTTCTTAGATCACATGCCAACAGGCACTATGTATATAGATAACAGCGGGTCTAAAGAAAAAGGAATCGATGCCCTGATGGATATCATCACCGAGCACCGATTTATTCGTTAATCGATACGATCTAGCTTCTAATCCGGTAACCACTTCGGAATATCCAAGCGATGATCGCCATGCAGCTCATCATAAACAGTATGGTCATTCCCAAACTTAGGCCAACATTCACATCAGCCACACCATAGAACGCCCAACGGAAACCACTCACCAAATAAACAACCGGGTTAAATAGTGAGATGGTCTGCCAAGGTTCAGGCAACATATTGATCGAGTAAAACGCTCCGCCTAGGAAGGTCAGAGGTGTGATTACCATCAATGGAATGATCTGAAGTTTTTGGAAATCATCCGCCCAGATACCAATAACAAATCCAAATAAGCTAAAGGTAATAGCAGTAATAACAAGGAAACAAAGCATCCATAGTGGGTGCAAGATAGTGTAATCAACAAACAAGCTTGCCGTAGCCAGAATCAATAATCCCAACATGACCGATTTGGTTGCTGCCGCACCAACATAGCCCGCCACGATCTCAAAAGGTGAAACCGGTGCCGACAACACTTCGTAAATCGTCCCAGAAAACTTTGGAAAAAAGATACCAAAGGACGCATTAGAAATACTCTCACTCAACAGAGACAGCATTAACAGCCCCGGAATAATGAACGCCGCATAGCTAATACCATCAATCTCCCCCATTCTTGATCCAATGGCAGTACCAAAGACAATAAAATAGAGCGATGTTGAAAGCACAGGGGAAGCAATACTCTGCATCAACGTTCGAAAGGTGCGTGCCATTTCGAACTTATAGATCGCTCGAATACCGTAAAAATTCATCACTTACTCCTGCACCAGTTCTACAAAGATATCTTCAAGCGAGCTTTCCGAAGAGTTCAAATCTTTAATCCCAACGCCAAGCTCGTTTAATTTCGCTAACAATTCAGCAACCTGCTCACTTTCACTGGCATCGTAAACATACTGAAGATATTCCCCTGCCTGCTCTAAAGTCAGATTAAAACGATCCAACTCTGAAGGCACTTGCTCCATCGGCTGTTGAAGGTGAATGTGCAGCGACTTTTTACCCAACTTAGACATTAAGGTCGCCTTCTCTTCGATCAGGATGATTTCCCCTTTACGAATCACACCAATTCGATCAGCCATCTCTTCGGCTTCTTCAATGTAGTGCGTAGTCAAAATGATCGTCACGCCATTATCGCGCAGCTCTCTAACCATCTCCCACATATCACGGCGAAGTTCGACATCAACACCCGCAGTAGGCTCATCCAAAAAAAGAATCTCCGGCTCATGAGATAGGGCTTTGGCAATCATCACCCTGCGTTTCATACCACCCGACAGTTCCAGCATCTTAGAATTACGCTTATCCCAGAGAGAAAGCTGCTTAAGGATTTTCTCTATGTAAGCCTTATCAGGAGCCTTACCAAATAAGCCACGACTAAAGTTAACCGTTGCCCATACCGTCTCAAAAGCATCGGTAGTAAGCTCTTGCGGCACTAATCCGATTTTGCTTCGCGCTAGACGGTAATCTTTGGCGATATCATGGTTACCCGCTAAAACCGTGCCAGAGGTTCCACAACTAATTCCGCAAATAATACTGATCAGCGTTGTTTTACCCGCTCCGTTAGGCCCTAACAACGCAAAGATTTCACCTTTGTTGATATCAAGATTCACCGAACGTAGAGCGGTAAACCCAGAATCGTAAGTTTTATTTAAATCCTGCACCTGAATAATCGGCTGCATTAATCGCTAACTCCTGAAGTGGAACCTGTATATGAAAACGCTTTGACAATAGTAGAGAAATATCTATCCCTCAGGTAGATATCGCAAAGTAAACACTCTGTTATCAAGATCATAACAATAGCTACTTGACGCAGTTATTGGCTAACTTAATCAGAATAAATTGCTGTATTAAATTCACCTAAGCAAAATCTACTTAAGCGGTTCTACTTAGATAATGTCGAGATCAGTCATGTATACTTGATCGCTCTTTCACTTAGACTTCACATTTGTATGTTGTTTGAACTCCTTATTCTCTTTGTAGCTGGTTTTTTTGGCGGTGTATTAAATGCAATCGCCGGTGGCGGCAGCTTTATTACCTTTCCGGCATTGATGTTTGTGGGTGTACCGCCGATTAGCGCGAATGCGACCAATACATTCTCTGCCTGTGCTGGTTATATGAGCGGTACCTATGCGCTGCGAAAAGATATCAGGCAAGATCGAAAGAACCTCATAAAATTAATCTTGATTAGTTTTATCGGTGGTATCGCAGGTGCCGTGCTACTGCTAAGAACGCCTGAAGAGGTATTTCTTGAAGCTGTGCCATGGTTACTGCTATTCGCGACGATTCTTTTTATCTTCGGTGGACGACTCAACAGCGCATTAAAAAGTCTTTCGGGCGCTCATAAGCATGCATCAGCAGTAGGAGGCTTTCTTCTGATGCTACTGCTGTTTGGCGTTTGTCTCTATGGCGGGTTCTTCAATGCTGGATTAGGTATTATCACGCTGAGCTATTTAGCTTTGGCCGGTTATACCAATATCAACACCATGAACGGTATCAAGCTTTTGGTATCTTCATGCGTATCACTGATCGCGATTGTGCTGTTTATTATTGATGGGGTGATCGATTGGTATTCAGGTACGATCGTTCTGATAGGTACACTCGCAGGCGGTTATTATGCAGCGCACTACTCACGACAGTTACCACAACAGTGGGTGCGTAATTTCGTAATTTTCGCTAGCTGTGGCATCACCGCTTACTTCTTCTACGATGTGTACGGCTAAGCCCTAATAACAGCTATTCAAAACGCCATTCAGTCGATAATCCTGGAATATTGGTATTAAATGCTTCTGGCGGTAGTCTGGACTGTAACTTTTCTAAAAAGACCTTCCAGACTTCAGCAACAGCGACACTATCCTCTAGCCGTTCCTGCAAGGTAAATGTATCGCCTACGCACAGCTCACCTTCTTCTAACACGCGGTAGTACCAACCACTGATCGCCTGCGACATCAGCAATGGCGCTATATGACCATTGCCATATTTATGATTCACTTTCCAACAAGGTCTGCGGGGTTGGGATACCTGCACTAAAGCACCACCCACTTTCACAATATCGCCAATATGAACCTGAGTATCATCCACTGATTCACTAGAAAGGTTTTCACCTATCGATCCAGAGATAAAACTATCCTCAAGGTGCGGTAAGGCTTGGCGAAGAATTGCGTAATTTTCTGAGGGGAATTGATACAGCGCTTTTTCAGGGCCACCATGCACACGTTTATCTACCTGAACATCACCTTCCAGTCCTGTTTTGGTAAGCAAACAGGCATCTATTGGCTCTTTGAAGATACCACTCGGCGCATCATCTGGGCCAATTGGTTTTGGCTGGCCAATATATAAGCCCTTGATGGTACCTCGATAAGTAGACATGCATCACCTCCCGTATGGTGTTGAAACACAGTCACTTAAACATATACGACCACAACCAAATTGATCAAATATCAATCAGATTTAAATTCCTTCGATATTGCGAGGGAGTGCCCCCCTGCCACCTTGCCCAAACACGTCTTAAGCTTCTTTCAGAATGAAACCCGCAACGCTCAGCAATAACATCGATAGGAAGTTTGGTTTGTTCTAATAACTGACGCCCTAGCTCAATGCGTGCCTGCTGCAGGTACTCTTGCAGATTGAATCCAGTTGCTTGCAGAAATAAACGCCGAAGATGACGCTCACTCAAGTGAACTCGTTCTGCCAACAGCGCTACATCCCAATCAAAACCCGGCTGCTCCATTATCAGGTCCTGAACTTTATGCACGCGAGACTGAGTGTGGTTTCTATGATTTAACCAAAAACTCAGCTGCGCTTCCTGGCCAGATCGTCGCATATAGATCACCATCTCACGGGCAATTTGTACTGCACAATCCTGCCCCCAATGGTTATCAACTAACTGTAAGCAAAGATCCAACCCTGTGGTGATACCGGCGCTCGTCCATATATTGCCATCAGTAACGAAAATACAATCTTCTTGTACTAAAGCGTCTGGAGCGATCTGACACAGAGAGGCAGTAAGGTCATGGTGGGTAGTACAGCGTTTGCCATCTAATACACCTGCCTTGGCTGCTAAAAGCGAACCTGAACAGATCCCTGCTAACAAGCCAAACTGAGATTTCACCGAATTGAGCCATTGAATCGCAGTTTGGTAATCAGCCTCATGGAGATGTTTATTTAACTGGCTTGTTCCGATCAACAATAGCCAGTCGTCTTCATCTAAACTCTTAGGTAAGGGTTCTAGGTTCGCTAGATGTAAGCCCTGCTTGGACTGCAGTTCAGGTCGAGGAGAGATATAGCGCAACTCTATACTCTCCTCTAAAGAAGGATGTGCGAATATCTGAGCAGGCGCTGCCAGATCCAACAGATGGACACGCGGCAGCACCAACAGATAAACACGCCTTTTCTTATTCATAATCTCCAACCATGCGCACATTTGCGAAGCGATCTTGCAAAACCATAGAGGTATGTTGCTTTAACGCCTCTTCACTCACAGTCTCACCGGTAAATGGATTTTTCATAGTGAAGGTATGAGTAGCATCGACCACAAAATCAACCTCATAACCCAAATCACTGGCTACACGCGTTGTGGTTTCACAGCACTGTTCCGTTCTTAAGCCACTCACCAATAGTTTGGTAATCGATTGTCCTTGCAACCACTCGTGCAAACCACTGTCTAGTAACGCATTATGAACGCGCTTGTTAAACACCTTATCTTCATCCTGTTTATGCAGAAAGTCCATCAAGCGGACATAACCGGACTCAACCGAAAATACACCTTCATCTTCATTATGTAGAATAAACACTATTGTTCCGCCTTGCGCTCTTACTGCATCAATTAGCCGGTTTTGTCTCGCTTCATATTCAGTAAAACCATCATCATACCAATAATCGCGGTGTTTAAAGGATTCCTGAACATCAATAACTAATAACGCTGTATTTTTCATAGCTTAAGCTCCCATGTATTTAATATTTGTGAGCTAAGTGTGAGCTATAACCAAAATCGAAGTAAGAAAGGCAGCGGCCCAAAATAGGACAATTTCGGCCAAACAAAAAAAGCTGCACTTAAGCGCAGCTTTTCTAAATCAGAATAAGTGAAGAAAAAAGTTAAGGGCAGGTATAACCACCATCAATCACCAGATCAGACCCGGTCATAAAAGAAGCCTCATCAGAAGCTAAGAAAACCGTGCCATAAGCGATCTCTTTAGGGCGACCGAAGCGCTTCATTGGTACCATATCGACCAGAGGCTCCCACGCCTCTTTCGGGACAGAGCTTTCAAAAAGGTTGGTATCAAACATCCCAGGGCAGATTGAATTGATACGAATGTTATCGCCGACAAACTCAAGTGCCGCTGATTTAGTCATCAAGCGAACGGCGCCTTTTGTGCTCTGATAGGCAGTAGACGTTCCTGCCCCTGAAATACCATAAATCGATGCAAAATTAATAATAGAACCGCCACCATTCCGTCGCATTGCAGGAATCGCTGACTTCATGCCCAACAAACAGCCCAACTGATTCACACCCACAATTTGATCAAATTTCTCTACGGTATGATCCAATAAACCTGCGTGGTAATAGATGCCAGCATTGTTGACCAATACATCCAATTTACCGAAAGCTGCTTCGGTTGCGTTAACCGCAGCAATCCATTGAGACTCTTCAGTAACATCCAAAGCCACCACATCTGCTTTACCACCCGCTGCTCTAATATCTTCTGTAACCGTAACAGCATTATCCCAAAGCCCTGTTGGTTTCTGACCCTCTGCAATAATGGGATCCTCTGGTAAGTTTGCCAGCATTACACTCGCACCCTCTTCGGCCATCATCCGTGCTTGCGCACTGCCTAGTCCGCCACCGGCACCTGTAATCAGTACCACTTTACCTTCTAAACGCCCAGCCATTTTCAATCCTCCAAACAGCATTAATAAGTTAGCTAGGAGTATGTTTGAACGGCTCTCAATCGCCGAGGTAGATAAATACCAAATCATGATCAAAATCGAGCGTTTATAAATTTGGATCAACAATCCCTCATAATTTTAGATAAAATTTTAATAAACTTATTCTTTTAAAATCAGATAGGTAGCGTAATCTTTAGAAAGGAATAGCAGTAACCGAAATCAACGCGATGCAATTGAACTTTATAAAACCCAAATTATCGTTTTTTACAGGCTTAAGCCTACTCTTGGCTGTGCTTATATGTCCGCAAGTCAGTGCTAAAACCTTCTTTATGGACAAAGATGAAGAGCCTCCCTCCGGTTACTACAACAACGAGGGTCAGCGAAGTGAAATAATCAAATCAAAGAAATCAAAACAAAGCTTCAGCAAAAAGCACAAAAAAGTAGCCGATTATCTGAATAGCGATCAAGAACCGTTAGCGTCTGATGTGAAATGGACCTCAAAGAAAGCACTCCAAATCGGTGTAATACAACGGTATCGAACTGAAGATTATGCAAAGTACGCTTGTAAAGTAATTGATGCTTTCAATCTTGAAAGTAAAGGGGTCAAAGTTAGGGTGATTTTTTTACCCCATTTAGTTGCCTATAACCGCCTAGAGTTACTCGCTGAACATAAGTGTAATTAGGTCAATAAGTTATAGCTTCATGACCAACTAGACATTAACTTTGTATTTAAGGTCATTCACTTCATCACCCGTCATACCTCTAAAGCCCCACTGGTAAGGTTGCTGCTCTTTAATGATGATTTCAATATCAACGGGTAGAATCCCAATCTTCCCTTCTATCTTTTCGAATAGAGTGTGAATCAGCTTTTTCTGCGTCTCAACTTTACGGCCAGCCATCATATTAATTTCGATAACTGTGTAGGCAGCACTGCGCCCACCGGGATAGTAAAAATCTTCTTTTTCCATCGGGATAAAGCGATGAGCACGCTTATCTTCAGGAAAACTAAGTACCTCTTGCATGCATTGATGAATAACATCCGACAGTTCTGCTTTGATGGGGGTTAGTTGCTGCTTAATTCCGTAGATAACGATCATATTTAGGTCCAAATTTTGGTCGATTAAGAGGATAGCTATTCCTAGCAAAAGAGTAACTATCCTCTTTTATCTTTATCAATTCATTACATCTGCAATTTTTTCTCAAATAAACATTTGTTATGAACCTTTCACACAAAACACCCTCCTATATAACCCAGATCAGTCAATATTATTGGAATCTGGCCGTTATAGATAAAACCTCAGATGAAGTTAGAGCGAAAGGATTTATGAAGATCACATCGGATCAGTTACCGCTGCAACAGGGACTTAGTTCAACTCTAAAACCTCAGCAGATTGAACCCTCTCAAGAGCTTAAAAGCCAACTAAAGCAGATTAACTCTGTAGAGGTGCAGATAGAACAACTGCGCCAGCAAGATCCGAGTGAGTTTATGCGGTTCACAACATTTGAAGGTAAACATCAGGTCGTGATTCTTCCTGAATCTGAAAAAACCGATCAGATGCATGCTGTCTTAGACAAACTATCCCATGAGCAAGGCCAGAACTTAATTGATCTTGGCGTTTTAGAAGATGAAGATTTCTTAGCGTTTGCTCAACAGCTAAATGATACCGAGTTACAGCAGTTTGCTAGCGCAGCACTGGCATTACAGACAGCACCCGATTTTAATTCGTTTGCCCTCAATTATCCCTCTGGAAAACAAAACGTACAGGACTTTATCCAAACACTATCTTCTTTAGATAGTGATACGCGTGGCCAAGTGTTGGCAAAAGCCGATGAATTGAGTAGCAAAGTCCCCATATCAAATGACGATTCTGTGTACGATTCTGGAGGTTTAATCACCCCTAGCTCCCCTGCAGCAAACGATATTCATAACTTTGTTACTGCTATTAACAATATCGATTCAGAGCAATTATCAGAAGACACTAACCGTATTTTAGATAACCTCGAAGGCACAGATGAACTGCAACAATCTCATCTATTACAGCTATTTGGCGGAGACTTAGAACTTAGTTTCCGCTTATTAGAATCTGTAGAAGGTTTTGAGTCTAAAACTCAAGACGAAATGATAAGTTTTCTTGCTGAGCTTTCCAAAACAGCCACACAACCGGACTCTCTTTCTCTTGATCCTATTAGACGCCCATCATCACCCGATGAATGGCATGGCGCGGTGTTGAATCATGCTGATGACACCCGCTCAGTTGTTTACGGCATGATAGATACCTTTGTTTCACTTACCGAAGATTACACCTTTAGTGATGATCAGCTAAAAGAGATGGCTACTGACCTTAAGCATCTTGATAGCACCCACCAACGCGCTTATTTAGAGATCACCTCAACAGGTTTAAATACCCTCGTAGGTGATGAAGCTCAACACGATTTAGCCTCGGATGAGGCTGCTCTTACAACGTTGGATACTCTTCGATCTGACCACAATACTCGAATGCTGGTTGCTGAATCATATATGGGTGAAAAGAGGATATCCGATGGCCGCGCTTTCTATGAAATTAAAGATCACAGTACAGCCATTCAGGATCAGCGCCAGACAATCGAACTATTAACTACTCATGCCTGGCTAAATCAAGACGAACCAGCTCAGACCAAACAATTAGCTAATAACTTGAGTCAGTTAGAGGCAGAGCAACGGGATGATCTTATTAAGCAGATTAACCACTCCGGAGCGACTACCTCTCGCTTGGCTGAACATGATCTAACCCTTTTAGAAGCCGATTTTGAGCAATTCTTAAATCGCACTAATGCCATTATTGAAAGCAAAGGCGTAAAAGATTTAATCGAGTTTGAATCAGCACTACCAGAACCGGTAAAAGACGATTTCTGGCAAGCTGCTAGTTTCGTTGAAGATCAAGTAGATACGCTAGTGGAAATACTTGTCCCATTTACCGATGATACCAAAGCATTCATCCTAGAAAGCATCAACTCGCTAAAAGAAGCTACAGATGAGCAAGAGCTAGATATTGATATAGCCAAAGAACAAGCGAAATCGCTTTTAGATTCTTTTGCTGAGCTAACTCAAGAGCAGTAGATATTTTAAAAAGCATTCAACCTCAAGCGGCATACTAATGCCGCTTCCGGAAAACTCACCTAATTTTAACAGAGCCTAACCCTAACCCTTTTGATAAATATTGCCCTTTCTATATTGCTACAGCCCGTAATTAGAGGCTTTTCAGTAACTCTTAATTAAGATAGATCTAAGATACATTATTTGGCTTGTTTTTTGCTTTCCTTACAGCAGTCATTAGATAGGGAACATAAATAATGCTGTCATCTATAAGCCTAAGTAACGAATCGGTAAATCTTTTGCAATTAAGAGGATTATCTGATGAGCAAGTTAGTGATTTTTCAGCACTGCTAGATAAAGCCAATAGCCAATTAGAAAATGACAAATCAGCCAAGCAAGTGTTGTCCGATATGTCTCAAAAGGAGATGAAATTACTACAGAAGGCAACTGGCTTAGTTGACCCGATAAGTGTCAGCTCTTTGAGTCGTGAAGGAGCTCACAATCTACTTGCCCAACCAGACAAAACAGGCATGGTGGATTTTAACAATGACGGTATCGTCGAAATAGGTGCCGGAAAAATGGTTACGTTCCCGCCTGTTAATGCACCCGCTTCTGTTCATAGGGCTTGGGAAAAAGCGACTGAGGGCATGTCAGAAGGAGATAAAATGATCATGCAGCTCCACATGCACACTGCAGTTTATGGTGTTCAGATTGAAGGCATTGAAAGCAAAGAGCCACTGACTCCCGAAAAACAATGGTCAACAGAGGGCTGGAAGAATCTATTAGAAGAATTAAGAGGTGCTTTAGAGTTTGCTGTTGCCTTAGACGGTTGGGACAGATTCAAACTGCTCCAGCAAGACTTCTACGATAAGTTTGAAGCTGAATTGCAACAACTGGGCTAACTACGTTCCGCATAAGCCTTTTATCATATTCTCTTATCACGATACGGATATTAAACGATGCAAATTCAAGCGAACTCAACGCATTCAGTTACTCATAGCCAAAACCCTACAACCACCCAACCTCAAGTGGATGAAACCAAGTTCATTGCTCAGGGAGATTTACCTGATAGCATCTACAATACAACAGGCGATGCTCAAATAGTTTTCAAACCAACGTCTCCTGATGAGGCATGGCAGCAATACGCTTTCAGCACATCAGGAAGCATGATTGAAGTTAGTTCCACTATTCCTGCAGGCTATCAAGACGTTAATGCTCAATTAAAAGCGTTGTTTACTGAGCAAGGGATCGATGTTCCAGATGGACTCACTATTTCTTACGGGATTCCAGAAAAAAAATCAGAATTTGCGGAAGAGGAAGCATCAAAAGAACCGCAATTTCTGATCAAAAATGTTGATGACCCTTTACTAAGCGATCAAATCGAAGAGTTGTTGAATAACCCCGAAAACGCTCACTTCAAAAAAAGCTACCTCGCTTTAGATCGACTTACTGCAGCTGAAAATACTACTCAAGCAGAACTTAGAGATAGCCTTTTGAATCAACCTGATTCCGATAACAAACCACAGGGGGATAACTCCCTAATCACCTATGGCTATAAGCAAGATTTCTCTATGAGTTTTGATGGAGAAAATTGGTTGATGAACACCAGCACACAACTAGTCGAGCTAATGCGAGTAGAGAAGGCACCAAGATGAAAATTCATAACGCTGCCTCTTCACCCCTAGCCCAGCCAACTAAGAATAAAGTTGAAACAGGCATAAGCTCAAACCCGGCACAACTGCACAATACACAGCAGAATAGTTTCAGCCAAATTGGAAAAATTGTAAGTGCTACCGATAAACAAGGTTTAATTGAACTTGGCAGAATGGCTATTGGCAATAACACCTTAAAGGCATGGGAAAGCCAAGGTATTGAAGTAAGTGATAAAAGCCTGATAGAAGCAGCTAAAGCCTTTCAACAAGGGTTTAAACAAATAGCTGATCAACTGGGTAATCAAACAGCAGGCAGCAGTGTATCGATAAACAAACATCAAATTCTGATAGATAATCAGCAAAATTTACCGCAATGGTTTATCGATGAATATGACTATTTACTGCAAAATTTAAGTGACGATTCTCATCGTAGTGCGTTTGCACAAGGCGATCATTTTTATTCAAAAGCTGCCAATAATGAAAGTATTGCTGTACAGAATTACCAAACGGTAACGGATTATGGGCAACCTTAAATTGCCCAAAGTTTTCAATTTGGAGAATCCCTCAAACCGGCACTTTTTAGTGCCGGTTTTGGTTACTTAAGCAACATTTTTCACTTTAAGTTTACGACCGCGCTTTTCTAATACAAGCGGGACACACTGCTTATCATCATCGTAAATTACGACACAATCTAAACACTGGAAGCACTCGTTGTAGTCAATCACACCGCTGCGTGGAATCGCTTGGTATTCACACTTCTGTGTACACAAACGACAAGGCGAGCCACACTCTTCTCGACGTGGCAGCCATTTATAGATTCGCAGTTTACCCAGCACAGCCATACTCGCACCCAATGGGCAGATATAGCGGCAGTAACCTTTGTAAACAAACAGGCTTAATGCCAATAACAAAACAGCCCACAACACAAATGGCCAAGAGCGATCAAAGATCAGAGTAATACTGGTTTTAAATGGCTCGATCTCTACTACAGAACCTGTCAGTGGAACGGACACAACGGCAACCACTAAGATAAATAGCAAGACCAGATATTTAAGCCCTTTTAGTCTCGCATCGGTTTTCTCAGAAATCTTAATTTGAGGGATTTTCAGGAAGGCTAACACCTTACCGATAAGCTCCTGCAATGCGCCAAATGGACATAACCAACCACAGAATGTGCCACGCCCCCAAACAAAGAAGGTAATGACCACGTAAGCCCAGATAATCACGGTCATAGGATCGTATAGGAAGAACTCTAAACTACGCCCTGCTAGCCACGCTTGTAACACACCAGTAATGTTTACAATCGATAGCTGGCCTTGTGCGTACCAACCGATAAACACCAAGGTATAAACTAGGTATAGCGGTCTAAACCAACGCAGATGCTGCTGACCTTTAGTTAGAAGCTGGTATCGTACCAACACTATCGTCAGAACGAATAAGCCAGCAAGGAGGGTGGCGATATCTTTAGTGCGTCCAGCCCAAAGACTGTGCCAAGTTTTGTTATCCGTTTCAGCAGCGATGTAATACTCGTCATCCAACTCAGTTTTGAAATCCAAAGTTTTACTCACTGTTTCTGGATACAACCAACCCTTTTCACGGCTGATATGCAGCTGAAATTCATAAGGGAATGCTGGATCTAAACCTGCTTGTCCTATTACATGAAATGCCTTCCATTCATGTTCAGATAAAGCTTCAGGCAGTTTAATCTTGTAGTCCAGCTCATACAGATCGAGCAGATCACTTAAATCGAAATCGCGCATTTCAACCGGCAAACCGGCTTGCTGCAGGCTGATTCGCTCCGGCACTTTACCGCGAACAAAGTCCTCACCCACAAATGAGTAGCGACCGCCACCGACGACTAAGAGAAGCTGATCATTCTCTGCCGTACTCTCTTTTAGATATTCCCAAGCTTCTGGCAATAATAGGTTTCGCCCCACTGATGGCACGCTTAGGTTTGCTACATATAGCTCGATATAGGTTTCTTCTGGTGCCTCTAGGCCTTCTTCGTCCAGCCCTTCACCAATCGTATCTTTAAATTGTTGCTCTACCTGATCATTGGTAAAACGGAATTTTTGAATAAGACCTGCGTCGATGAGCTGCTCCCAACTCATCGGCTCGAAAAGCTCTTTGTCTAATCGCGCGATCAGATCGGGATCTCGCCCTTTTGCGAAGCCTAGTTTTTCACGAGCTACGGTTAGAGAGGAAGATAATAAGGTTTGGTTAAAGATACGGACCGATGCCGTCGCCTTAGTTACACCATCAATATAAGCATTGGCTTTGTTTTCGCGTTGGGCAACCGTCGGGCTGGCATCGATCTTGACGTTCTGCATCAACGAGATGCCAGAGTACTGTTTAGCAAAATCAAAAAGAGGCTTCTCCCCCAAACCTTCAAGAAATACAGGTTCGTGATGAGATAGGACTTTTACGCTAATAAACGATCCCTGCGGGTCCATCGCCACTAATAGGTTATAAGGCACCCCCGCAAAACCCGGTACGGCAACCATATCAATTGTTTCATAGGCATAGCCCACCAGCGGCGTATCGGTAGATATCTGCTGGTATAACGGCCATACCGCAAGGGATTCATCTTTATCGCCGACGATATAGGGAGATGGAAAGGCTTTAACGATGTCGTCTTTGGTTAATACCCCAGCTTGCACACTGGAAGAAAGACTCATGACTAACGTGCATACAAACAGCACGGTCAATAAGAAAACATAGCTAAGACTACGATTATAGAACTGATACATGGCTACTTATTCTTGTTATTTTATAACATGCTAACTGCATATTCTCGCTGCAATAATTGCATTTAAGACTTAAACACTGGGGTCTTAAGTACAGTACATCAGCACAAAAACCGGTGCTAAGGTAACACCGGTTGCAATAACTACAGCTTATTTAAGACTTTGCAGTTGCTGGGCTTATCTGCGCTTCGACTTCCGTAACAATGGATGCCGGGAAACCACTACGCTGCGAATGCTCTTCAATTAAATCAGCGTTAGCGCAGTTATAAACGCAAAAGGTTTTATCGCCTGCAACGTAACTGTAATCCCAAGCGATATCTTTATGTTCGCTCTGCATCTCGGCTAGCACCGCGTTAGATTTTGCTGCAGCAGCTTTTAAGGCATCCGCATCGGCAGAACCGATCTCTGGGATATCACGTTCGATGATGAACTTAGGCATGGTGAATTGCTCCAATTATTGTTTTTGTAATCAATCAGAGCATTGATACTAATTTGATGTTCACTCTTTGAATGCTATCGAAACCGTAGCATCAAACTACAAATTCTGTAGTTAAGAATAAAAACGAAAAAATAGTAGAGATTTTTATGCAGTACATGCAATTTTGCCCAATCGCTAAAGCCTCGGAGCTACTTTGCGAAAAGTGGACGCTTCTTATCGTCCGCGAGCTACTCATGGGTGGAAAACGCTTTAATGATTTTCAGCGCGGCATGGCTGCTATTTCCCCTACTATGCTGACTAAGCGCTTAAATGAGCTAACGGCAGCCGGTATTGTGATTCGTAAAAAGATCCCAAACCAACGGGGCTACGAGTACTTTTTAACCGAGCAAGGCAAAGAACTTTTACCGATTATTCAGCAAATTGGTGATTGGGGCATGCGTTGGACCCGCGGCCAGATCTCCGACAGCGAACTCGATATTGAACTGCTGATGGTTTATCTCGAACGCAGCATCCAAACCGATAAACTCCCAGATGGCGCAACTACAATCTGCTTTAACTTTAGCGACCGTGAACACTTAGCTAAATGGTGGGTGATGGTCGACGGTAACCATAAAGATGTTTGCACAACAGACCCAGGTAAAGAGGTCGATATCTGGTTTAACACCGACCTTCGTACCATGATTGAAATCTGGATGGGCGATATCAGCTACAAAACTGCGATCAGACAGCAGCGCTTGAACCTTATTGGACCTAGCTCCTTAACGGCCAATGTCAGCCGCTGGATGAGCAATAGTATGTTCGCGGATATACCGGCGGCTAATGAGATTTAGGCTTACATCATAAATGTCCCCTTCCGACACAAAGCGGACATTAACTTCACTGGGTTGCACGCCTTTCATGAAGGAAAATCTTTCAGACAACAACGGCCTGATGGGTTTCTTGCATCACAAGCACAAGTCTGTTTTTTTGTTTGATCTAAGACATAAGCTTTGACCCTCTGATCTTTTATATAGTCTCCACGAGAAACGCCAAAGCAATAGCACAAAGTAGCCATCTCGGAAGTATTTTTCTGGCCTATCGGGGTTCGCAATTGATCTTGAGTTATAACTTTGTTTGATGCCGAGAAATAGACAACCCTGCATTCAGGATCATCGCAAAAATAAAAAGCTTCCCCATCATCATCCCAGTTCCAAGGTTCAACAATATGGTGAATGATTGTCGAAACACGTACCTCTACATATTCTTTCCCGTTTACTGGGCATGCATGCCTATTCCCTTGTGTTCTTGTTTTCTGTGCATTACCGCAACAACTCGACATAGCTAATTGACCCATTGGAAAACGATATGAGGATGATAGCACTCCTAGACCGCACTCTAAGTCGGAAGTAAGTTGATAACTTATGCGGTATTGGACTGAGAAGCATTACTGGATTAACAACAGCTTGTTCTTTCCTGTATTGGGGGGCAAGGAACTGTGCCATAGGAGCAGTAGACACAGCAATCACCAGAACGTGGTTTTAGTAAGATCCCGCAACCCTCACATTTGTAAAACCATTGACACGCATCAGTTGGCATTGATTCCATTTTTGCATGCCCGCATTCAGGACAGGTAATTGTCGATTCCAAAATAATCTTGTTATTCATTACAACCCCTTATGCTCTCGAATGGTTTGGCAAACTTGGCGTGGTGGTGAAATTAAATCCCATAAGGACACACAAAGCATGAGCGTAAGGGCGATATAAAACATGTAAGTACTCCAAGCATCTGTCCAAAATAGATACAGAGTAGCAAGCACCATAACAGGCCCTAAAATAGCCAAAATTCCTCTCAGATGTCGTTTATGTGACCACCATGAGAATAATCCAGCGATAAGAGCGATAACCGCAAATAACGGAAGCAGGGTATTAATGAAAACACCTTCAAATTGTGCCAGAACCCCCATTCCTAATGCAGAACCAAAAGCCCCCAATACAGGGAAGCACGATGCACACCCCATCGCCGAGACGATAGCTCCCAAAACCCCTAGCCTTTCAGTAAGCATTGATAACTGCATATCTAATATCTCAAAACAATCTGATACATCGAGTATAAACTCCGTACTATGGTACGGAGTCAAGCATGAATCATTTGTCCTGTGAGATAGCGTCAATGATAGGGCAGGAGGATTTAAGGCTGTTGTCTTCACATGAATTGATCAATGCCTCTAACGTATTTGCGATTGAGCATAGATCTTTTATTTTATCTTTGACATCAACAAGCTTACTGGATGCTAACTGCTTGGTTTGGTCACAGTTTGCCTCTCCAAGTGAAAGCAGAGTTCTGATTTCAACGAGACTAAAACCAAGCTTCTTGGCCCGCTGTATGAACTGTAACTGCTGAACATCTTTATCAGTGTAGGTTCGATATCCTGAATCAGGTTTCGAAGGCTCTAGGATAAGCCCTATGCGTTGGTAATATCTTATAGTTTCAACACTCACACCAGCCTGTTTAGCAACTGTGCTGATAGTCAGTTTACTCATTGATTTAATCATCCGTTCTGATTATTTGGTGACTGATTAATACTATAGCCTCCAACATGGATGAATCTAATGTCCGCTTTTGGCACTGAGCGGACATATCTTATCTTTTGATATTTCCAATCAACAAGAAGTCTTTTATATCAGCTAATTCGACTCAGTTAAGTTTTGAACTGTGCTATCAACTGATGCAGATTACCTGCAGATTGTGATAAGTGCTGTGTCGCTTGTGCGGTTTCACCAACACCTGTGGCATTCTCAATCGCTAACTGATGAATGTAGTTTACGTTCTCGCCGATCTCATCAGCCACGCAAGATTGCTCTTCTGTAGCACTGGCAATTTGCAGCATCATCTCACTAATACGCTCTGCACCGGCACCTATAGAGATAATCACATCATTCATCTCTTTAGTGCTTTGAAGTGAAAGCTGAGTTTTCTTGATGCTCACATTCATAGATTCACTTGCTCGACGAGTACCCTCTTTTAGCTGGGTAATGATCGATTCGATATCGCGTGTTGAATCTTGTGTTCTTTGAGCAAGGGAGCGAACTTCATCAGCAACTACAGCAAAGCCCCGACCATGATCACCAGCCCTCGCCGCTTCTATCGCAGCATTTAGTGCTAATAGGTTAGTCTGTTCAGCAATGCTTACTATGACAGCCAAAATAGAGTCTATCTGGGCGCTGTACTCTTCTAGATTCAGGATCGCTTGATTGGACTGATCCACCTCATGGGAAAGCTCCGCTACCGACTTCATGGTTTGCTCTATCCCTTTCTGAGCGGCAACGACTTCTCTAGATGCATTTGATGTGGCATCGGAAACATTCTGCGCATTCGATGCCACCTCTTGTACGGTCGCCACCATCTGTACCATCGCAGCAGAGATCTTGGTTAACTCATTTTGTTGCAATTCTGTATTCGTGTGAGTTTGTGTTGTGATGACCGACGTTTCTTCACTACTACGTGCCATCTGCTCGCTGATGCTAATCATGTCAGCAACCATTTTACGCAGGTTATCCGCCATAACAGCCATCGAGCTATAAGCACTGCCATATTGCTGATTTGCATCAATGGCTAGGGTTAAATCACCTGATGCGATGGTGTCGGCTACCTGTTTCATCTCGTGTGGCTCACCACCTAACGGGCGTGTAATCGATCGAGAAAACACATAAGCCACAGCAATAACGATAACCATTGAGATTAATACCGTAACCAGAACCGTCATCTTCAAACCAGACACAGATTCAAGTGCTTCAGCCACATCAATTTCTGAGATAAGTGCCCAGGTAAGACCCCCTACCTTCACCGATGTATAAGCAGACAATACAGGGTTACCGTTGTAATCAATCAACTCTGTAACGCCTTCGTTATTATTTAATGCTTGGCGAACCGATACAGAATCAATACCGTTTTTCGCAACAGTCCCGGCAAAAGACGCGATCACAGAGTGCCCTTCAGGATCAAGGAAAGAGTCAGATCGCATACGTTTATCTGATCCAACCAGATAAGATTCACCCGTTTCACCCATACCATCTCGCTCTTGCATGATGGTACCGATCTTTTCGATCGATAGCTGAAGCGCGATAACACCCGCAAACTGACCATTCTGTTGGATTGGGTAGGCAATAAAACTGGCCGGAGCATTTGCACTAGGTGCGTAAGGAGCAAAATCTTCTAGTACGAATTTGTTCTCATCACGGGCATTGCGAAAAGCCTTGGCGAGACCAGAGTCTCGATAAGGACCTGATAATAGGTTTGTGCCGTAATCTGCTTCGCGTGTCACTGTATAGAAGACAGTACCCGCTGGATTGATGAGGAAAAGATCATAATAGCCGTAAGCATTTATATACTTTGCGAAGAAACTACCATCGCCTCCTTCGACACCAAGCATCTGTTCAATACTGTTTAGCGTATGTCCTGCAGATGTCATGGAGTTGATCATTTCAGAAAGCATCATCACATCACCTTCACGCTCAGCAAAGTACGACTCAATCTGATTTTGCTTAATGCTGCGCACCGCTTCCAGCTTATTAAGTGCTTGATCACTTAAGCTGCTGCTACTGGTATAAGTAAGAAAGGCTCCCAAAATCAGCATAGGTACGATACCGATCGCTAAGAAAATAATGGTGAGCTTGCGAGATAGCGTCATCTTAAAAACTCCATTTTGATTAAAGACCCTAAAAGCAGGACCCGCAGGCTGCCATAGTTTTTAATCAAAACCTATAGAGAGCTATCCATTTAAAAACTTCTAATATATTTTATTAATATTTTCTAAAATAATTTAAAAATGGTTATTTATAGATATTTTAAAAGGAGATTAGGGATTTTCTTTGCATTGTTTTGGTGCGCAGATTTTTCACATAATCGTTTGACACTATACTAAAGAACATAACAAACAGTACTATTTAATGCACATAAATCAGACTTGTAACAACCAATTACTACACTTTCCTATAGAGAATAAGGTAGCAAATATAATTTAGAGCTAACTAAATTAGCAGATCTGTTGAAATAAATATTTAAGAAGCCTGTAATTAAATATAAATATTAATGGATTAAGAATAGCTTATTTAGAATAAAAAGATTCAAAAACAAAAAGTACAAATAATATTTATAAAGCTTTCTTCGCAAAGGAAAAATTATTTTTACCTTCGGTTTTTACGCAGTACATCGCCTTGTCTGCGAACTGTATTAACTCTTCTGGATCAAGAGCATTATCAGGGTAGAGTGAAATACCGATACTCACACCAATATGGATCTCTTCATTCCTATCATACAAGTAACTATTTTTAATGCGATCTAATACTGTTCTAGCAACCTGGCTAGCGTCATTTGGCTGATTTATTTCACTAAGTAGAATAATAAATTCATCACCACCTATTCGAGCAACAGTATCAGACTCCCTCACGCTGCTTTTGAGTCTTTGCGCGGTCTCAATCAATACTTTATCACCCACATCATGACCAAAGTTATCATTGACCTCCTTAAAACCATCCAGATCAATAAACAACACTGCCGCTTGCTGGTTATTACGCTTGGCTAAATCAAGCACCTTACTCAACCGGTCCATACATAAGCTACGCGTAGGCAAGCCTGTCAACGTGTCATGGGTAGCGTGATATTTAAGCTTTCGTTCGTTTTCTTTACGCTCAGTAATATCTTCTTGTAGCGCAACATAGTTAACTATTTTGCCTGAGGCTGAGGTGATTGGGTGAATAGACGCGCGCTCCCAATAAAGCTCTCCTGACTTTTTCCTATTCTGGAATTCGCCGTGCCACTCCTGCCCGTGCTGTAATGTTTCCCAAAGCTCCCTGTATTGTTTTATCGGTGTGTTGCCCGATTTAGTCATGTTACTTTTGTGACCCACAGATTCTTCCCTGCTGTATCCGGTAAGTTCCGTGTATTTTTCATTCACATACTGAATCATCCCATTGGGATCAGTAATAATGACCGACGCAGGGCTATGCTCTACAGCTAATGATAATTTGCGTAATTGAGACGCTTGTATTTTTTGCGCTCGGTTTTGAGCCTGAGAAAGACTGACGGTTAATGCTGTTAACCAGATTGCAACCACCGCCAGCATTCTGTTTGTGATAACAACCCAGTCTTGCCCACCTTCTGGGGAGAAATGGTAACCCACATATACCAAGGCGGTCGCAATGATAGCCAAACCAAGCGTGTACTCACGCCTAGGGAAGAGCTTGCCCGTCAATACAAAGAAGATATAGGGCAAGCCACACGCCACCCCAAGCGGTAAAAGAAGGTCAAGGCTAAACAGGGCCACACCCAAAGATAAGGTAAATAGAACAAGAACAACGGTGACCTTGCTCTCTTCTACCATTGATAACCCCCGACTGATCAAACGATCGGTTTGAACACGTTGTCTATTTTTGTATGACAAAGACAAATGCCATAGAAATAGTGAACCAAATCCTATTGCAACGACAGACACCGCACCCGCTTGTGAAGCGGCTTGGATAAACGGTCCTCTCATCTCCTTAACATCAATTTTTGCAACCAATCCAGCCTCTAGTTTTGGAATAGGTGTATACGCAGCCAAAACATTGGTTCCCCGATAATCAACATCAGGTGTCATCCCTGTTCTACCTGCTAAAGCCTGCTTAATCGCGTTGGAACGCGGCTCAGCCACATGGAAACTGCTTATTTGGCCATCTGAATTCCTAGGTTGCGTGAGATAGGTAATTTGATATTCATCGAAACGGCCAATTAGATATTCTCCGCTTTCACCGAATCCAGGGGATTCTTGGAGCGCGGTACTAACTTGCTTTAACGTTGCCGCAAACGCCCCTCCTGGGAAGTCAGCATCGTTATATTTTGCGTCGAAGTCAGCCACGGAATTGATCAAGCTAGCCTGAGTTTCAACCATATCTAAAAGACTTGCCCTTTCAGTATCCCTAGCATATTGATAGAGCAGCCCTAACGAACTGATCATTACCGCAAATGCCACTGCAGCAAGAAGTAACGAACGATATATTAACCACTCTTTAGCGCTGGTTCCGGACTTCAAGGCGAAGGTTTCTTGGTTAGAATGGTCTTCCTCTTCTATCTGGCTAATTAACAGAGTTCCCAAAACAATAATAAATAGAGCTATCAGCGCTGCATTAATGCTCGCATCAATAAAGGGCTCTTGAACTTCCGTCAAATCAATTTTTGCTACGATACCTATATCCAATACATGTATAGACTGATAAGCAGCTAAAACTTTTCGGGACTCATAGTCGAGGCCTATTATGGTTCCTGACTGATCATTCAGTGCTCGGCGCATGGGTTCTGCAGCACTCTCATTTATAGGTATTGGCTGAGGGGGCTGATTGAGTTTGCGCGAGCTCATTAAAAATTCTATATTGCCACCGTTTAATCTCCCGACAACAAACTCCCCCGTTTCGCCAAAACCATTCTTCAATTCAAATGAGCTTCGAACTTGGCTCAGGGTCGCACCTACTGCACCTTCAGGGTGGTCTACGCGGCTATATTGCGAATCAAACGCAGCGATGGCATTGATGAGGCGGGCTTTACTGGACACAAGAGAGACAAGACGAGACTTCTCAACCTCAACCGCTGATTTGTACAAGATGCCAATAGAAGCAATAGAAGATATCGCTCCGACTAACATCATTATTATAATTATGGACCAGAAGTGCTTTCGCGATTCTCTTTTAAAGACCATTTTAGCAACCGAGTAGAGTTCCCAAATGCTTACATAGCCCCTTCTCTTCTCACACTATGTAATCAAACAATGGGTATAGATTTACTATAGACGCTAAACCGCTTATTTCTATGGGGTTCAGTATGAACTTAAGGCCTAAAAAAACAGTCATAAAGGCGGCATATGTTCATTTTTTAAACAAAAATAAAAAATAGTGTAGCAAGCCAAAAACTTAATACGGATCAGATCAGAATTTGGATCTTTAAAAAGATACAAATCCAATCAACACCCGATTTGGTGACTTGAACAGAATTAAGAAACTAAACTTTCAAACCGTTCTGAATGCATAGCTGCAATAAAAGATCTTTAGCCTCTTTCCAAACGTAAGAGGATATCTGAAACTACACCAGCCAGCGTTTATGCCTATTTATGGAGCTACAATGATCGACCCAACTGCTACAAATAATGAACCAGCTATCATTACACTTGATGACCTTGCAGCTCTGGCCGACTATTCACTTTTAGAAACGCTCAATGCTGATCCAGATGCTACTGAAAACGGTATTGATCATTTCCCAAGAGAGATTTTTTATGGGCATTACGTGCCAGTAAACCCAACACCCATCAGTGATCCTGAGTACATCGCGCATAGCCATACGCTCTTTCAAGAATTAGGTTTTAATGACGCTTTAGCACAATCAGATGGTTTCAAGCGAATGTTCTCTGGCGACCTTTCTCAAGCACCAGAACCTTTACGTAAACAAGGCTGGGCCTGTGGTTATGCTCTTTCCATCTACGGAAATGAGTACTATCAACAATGCCCATTTGGCACAGGTAACGGATATGGAGATGGTCGAGCAGTCTCTGTTTTAGAAGGCATCTTCAACGATAAACGTTGGGAGATGCAGCTTAAGGGCGGCGGTCAAACTCCATATTGTCGCGGAGCAGATGGCCGTGCGGTTTTACGATCAAGTGTGCGTGAGTTTCTAGCGCAAGAGCATATGTATGCCCTCGGCGTGCCGACATCAAGATCATTGAGCCTTTACGTTTCCAAATCAGAAACGGTCAGGCGGCCTTGGTATTCTGAAGGCTCACACTCTCATGAACCTGACACCATGGTCTATAACCCGGTTGCAATCACAACACGTGTTGCCCCATCGTTTATTCGTGTTGGCCAGTTAGAGCTTTTTGGTCGCCGTGCTCGAAAACAAGAACACCCTAAAGCATTAGAAGAACTCGAGATGCTAGTTCTCCATTTGATCGAGCGTGAATACAGCGATGCAATCGATAAGGATCTATCTCTAACAGAGAAAGCGCTGGTACTCGCTCAAGCTTTCCGTGACCGACTCACTTCACTAGTCAGTAACTGGATTCGGGTCGGCTACTGCCAAGGCAACTTCAACAGCGATAACTGTGCTGCGGGTGGTTTTACCCTAGATTATGGTCCATACGGTTTTATGGATGAGTTTGATCCACAATTCCAACCTTGGACCGGCGGCGGGCATCACTTCTCCTTCCTAAATCAGCCTCTAGCCGCAGAACAGAACTTCCATATGTTCTGCGTAGCCTTAGCTCCCCTTCTCCAAACAGCTCCTGACGGAATAGAACAGCTCAGTGAAATCAGAAACGGTTTTGCAGAAGAGATGACTAACAAAATGGAAGCAATGTGGGCCGCAAAATTAGGCCTACATAAATTTGAGCCAGAACTAGTAAAAGAGCTATTAGCTCTAATGACCCAGACCCAAACTGATTACACGCTCTTCTTCCGTGAACTATCCAACCTGCCAGAGAGCCTAGAGCCATTAACAAATAGCTTTTACCAAACGCCATCTAGCAAACTAAGCGAACGCTGGGTAGATTGGCTTAAACAATGGGACACCGCTGTGGATCAGGCTAATACCTCTCTGAATCGTTCAACAGAAAAGTGTGTTCAGCAGATGAAACTGGTAAACCCTAAATACACCCTACGTGAGTGGTTCGTACAACCCGCTTATCAGCAAGCGACTGAAGGTAATTACGAACTAATCAGAGGACTACAGGAAGTAATGAATCAGCCTTATGCTGAACAATCGCAAGAAGTAGAATACAAGTTCTACAGATTAAGGCCTTCTGAACTAAATGGCCTTGGTGGCTTATCTCATTACAGCTGTTCGTCGTAAAGATTTAAGCTAAGCCCAAAAGTCCCAATATATAAACAATAATTCCAATATTGGGACTAATCAAAGTGTTTTCTGATAGTTCCAGTGCATATCAGCCTACGAAAGTAACCTGACTTATCACTAGATAACTGCTACAGACGAAGGAAATCCTTGAGGCAGAAACACTTCACCATGAGGTCCAAGAACTTTTTATAGATTACAAACCAGTATTAACTAATAAACAGTAGGGTAGATTTTATCTCAACCTTAGCTTTTCAAGTATCTGATAGCACTCAATGGATATAACTGGTAGTTCTTTTACGAGTTCATTTACTGGAAAATTAACTTTAGGCCAACTATCGTGGTGACAGAAACTACGAATTTCACTAGTCAATTTTGCTTCATCCCAATCAGGCCATTCTGGGTTCTTTTCAATTAAAACACTCACCAAATCTGCGAACTGGACAACTAAAACTAAGTTCCGCAATTCTGCTGACACTTCGTTGTGTTCGTTTATCTCGTAATTATGGTGATAACGAATCATGTCTACAATTACTTTCGGCAACTGCCATTTCTTCGCCGCAATAAAGCCAGCATCTGCATGGGTAAAACCAAGTACCCCTTTCTCTACCTCAGGTAATTCTATCGGCGTGTCCCAGCCCTTAGCATCTACGACATCAATGGCTTTAGCTGTCATTTCAAACAGTACAAATCTTCCTATGTCATGTAACAAGCCTGAAGTAAATGCCAGCCCTTTATCCACGTTAAAATCTTTTAGATGGATCGCCACAAACTTCGCAATATGAGCTGTTTCAATTGAGTGCTGCCAAATGGCTTTTTGCTGATCTGTTACGGGGGTGAAAACTCGAGCAACTGATAATGTTGTTATAATCGATAATATTTTATCTGTCCCAACCCGAATCAGTGCTTCATGCAGATCAGTTATGACATGGGAATGTGCCGAAGAGGCTGAGTTAGCAATTTTAAGTACTCTTGTTGCCAGCGGAGGGTCTGCTTGAGACAACTCAGTAACTTTGTCATAAAAGAAGGGGGAGTCTGTATCAAGTGCCATCAAATCACAAACAACAGAAGGCAGAAGCGGTAACTGTTGAACACGCTCTTCTATTCTTGATAAAGTGAGTTTTCTTTTCTTAGTTGTCACTTTCAACGCTCTCATTCTTTAAAAAACACTTCGACCTGTTTCGCCGTCAAGAGTTTTTAATAAAAATAGCCATATACCAGCATACATCCTCTGTTTTCAGTATATCAGTTTGCTCAAGTACTATTAAATTAGCCCGTAATGATTGTTGTGCAGAGCATCCACTTTGGCACATTGCAGTATTAATTTAATAACTCTTATTAATTCGTTTTTCTGTATATTAGATTTATCGTTTGAGGTAAGAACGCCTTATTTTGATTAGTAACAAATACCAATTACCACTCTTTTTCAGCTATAGCGGTAAGCTCCTTGCGAGATAATTTCAGGCCTTTCACCAGCATAGAATCAGGTATCTGGGCAAAGCCAACGGGAATCATAAAACTGGGTAATAAGCTTTTCAGATCGGATTTAATCTGAGCAAAGCAGCAATCTGGATTTGTCCAGGCAAAAGGTCGATAGCCAAATTCAGGACACTCAACAGGAACCACTATCGCTTCAGTAACACCTACCAACTTGAGTAGTTGTTTCTCAATCATTTCCGGCTGAATATTTTCGCCACCGCTAATAAACTGATTATCCTTACGCCCTGTAATCAGCAGTCTGTTATTCTCCCAGCGACCGATATCACCTGTACGGAAAAATGCCTCTGATGATCTCAATTGGTTACTAACCAGATAGCCTGCAAATAAGCTTTCACCTGCCAGTAATATTTCACCGTCTTCATCAACCTTTAGCTCGACACTGTCTAGCACTTCCATCGAGCCATCTTCACCTTCAGTACAAGCCTGTGACGATATTTCGCTCATGCCGTAAGTCTTTCTTAAAGGCAGGTCAGCACATAAACGTAGAAGTTTATCTGCCGTAGGACCTCCCCCTATCAGCAAGGTTTTTAGCCTTAAATCCTTTATATTGTCAGCTGATGCTTTGAAACGTTGTAACTGTGTCGCCACCATCGAAGCATGGGTTATACCCATGTTCTGTAGAAATAATAGATCCTCTACACGGCCACCAATAGTCAGCGATGCACCGGACACTATTGCCCTGAAAAGCACGCTAAAGCCACCGATATGGTAGATCGGCAATGAGACATGCCAATGATCAGAAGAGTCGCAAGGATTGATCATCGCTGAGGCTTTAGCACTGGCAATATGGTTAGAGAGACGATGACACACCAGTTTAGGTGTTCCAGTAGATCCCGATGTAAAAATCCCATTCACTATGGATGGATCGACAACACCCTCTTCATGCTCTTCATTTAGTCCCGCTACCCCATGCTGATCGATAAAATACGCATACTGGTTAAGAGCCTTTAACTCATTTAGTTGGCTCTCGCTAAATGCAGGATTGAACGGAACAGCCACCGCGCCTAATTCCATAATGGCACAGCTTAAAATAAGCGTATCAAGGGTATTTTCAGCTTTATAAAGAACAAGTTGATGCTCTCTTAAACCGAATGAATACAGCTCATCTCTCTTAGATTTGATCAGACGATTAAAAGCCTCATAAGAATAGCGATGATGCTCATCACCCAGTGTACTGCCATTACCATAATGCTTTTCGAGGACCGTTTCTAACATAGCCGCGCAATCTCTTTACAATCTGCCAATGGTACAGATTCCGCTCTAAGCGTTATTTTTGCAGGCTGTAGGTCTTTTGCTAGATACTTAAGGGTATCCAAACCCTGCTCCTCGGTTAATTCCAGATCCTGAGCAAGTGAATGATAGAACTCCAATGAGACATTGCTTTCAAAGCTACTGGAAAGAACACAGACTATTCCATTCTCACGAGCCAATTCAGCAAGTTCTATAGTTCGTTGTAACCCAGATAGCATTGGCTTTAAAACCCAGGCGTTGGCAGTAAAGAATATTTCCGGAACAGGCTTTAGCGGATCAAGTTCGCGGAGAGATTCATCAAAAGCAATCGGCAACCCGTTAGATCGATAATGGTCGAGGCATTTAAGCGGCTCTTCCACATAATCGATTTGCGACGTATTGAGTGCTTGCTGGAGAGTCTCTAGCTCTTCTATCGTCCATGTCCGGTTGGCATCAATTCGCAACTTTTGATGAGGTTGTAAATGAGCTAAAACAGACTTTAAAGACAAAACATCATTCTCGATTGATTGATGCCCTGCTTTGATTTTTATTCGATGGCTTTCGGAGCTCTTACCAATAAGCGAACAGGAACGAACAGCTGTAGAACGCAATGGATACTCAAGTTGATACCACGCAGCTTCAATTGCAAATTTCACACTTGGGTATAAGCGCTTTGAAATAACAGAAGCGGACAATTCCTCCGAATCGAGCGCCAATAACTGCTGCTTACACTGTTCTAGGGTTTCATTTGAAAAACCTGGTAAGGGTGCGACCTCAGTATAAATACTCTGATCACCGAACAACCAGTGTAGTAGTAATCCCTGTCTAGTGTTGAGTGTTTTCCGCTTACCACCCACATTAAAAACAAATGAAGAGGTAAACGGAATTTCATACTCAAGAAGCCGGAGCTTAGGGATCATGGCTGGCGTTTAAATCGCTTAAAGTCAGGTGGACGCTTTTCATTGTAGGCATTACGGCCTTCCTGCCCTTCCTCTGTCATATAAAACAACATAGTCGCGTTACCGGCTAGCTCCTGAAGACCTGCTTGCCCATCGATTCCAGCATTGAAAGCACTCTTTAACGTTCTCAATGCCATAGGTGAAAGCCTAAGCACTTTTCTGCACCACTCAACCGTGGTTAGTTCTAGATTTTCTAAAGGTACGACCTTGTTTACTAGGCCCATATCTAGTGCTTCTTTTGCATCGTACTGATCACATAAGAACCAGATCTCACGGGCTTTCTTCTGCCCTACGATACTCGCCATATAACTGGCACCAAAACCACCATCGAAAGAACCCACTTTAGGGCCTGTCTGACCAAATCGAGCATTCTCCGCAGCTACCGTCATATCACAGACCAGATGCAGTACATGACCCCCACCAATGGCATAACCCGCTACCATCGCGATAACTGGCTTAGGTAGGCTTCTGATCATCTTCTGAAGATCCAGAACATTCAAATGATGAACACCAGACTCATCTTCGTAGCCCGTATCACCTCGAACTCGCTGATCCCCGCCTGAACAAAAAGCCATATCTCCTTGCCCAGTCAGAATAACCACACCTACCTGATCGTCATAACGGGCATCATTGACTGCCGCAATCATCTCTTTGACAGTTTGTGGGCGAAAGGCATTACGTACTTCAGGACGATTAATAGTGATTTTAGCGATACCTTCAGCCTTGTGATAAAGGATATCTGTAAATTGCTGCCCGCAATCAACCCAATCTGCGCCCTTCTGGATACTGCTGTCTGCAGGGTTAGTCATGAATAAAGTCCGTTAAAAAATTAGATAAAATCCTACTCACACTACAGGCCTGATCACTGTGACAATTATGGCCTGCACCTGAGATAACATGATGAACGATATTAGCATGCTGTTGAACGAGCTGTTTTGCTAATTCTGTGTATTTTTTATCATGCTCTCCTGTGAGATAGGTAATAGGGTGCCCCCCAAGTGAGGACGTCATATCCTGCTGATTAGCCACAGATAGAGTCAGCAATAAGTTTCCTAACGCAGATGGATCAGCCTTATGCCGTTGATAGATCTGTTCCGCTGTATCTTTTTCTCTGCCATTAAACACACTTTGCTGATACCACTGCTCCAAAGTGAGCTTAAGATCCTGCTGACTAAACCGCTGCTGCCAAACTAAATCACTGTCTAGCCGCGCTTTGTCGCCGGGGAGGCCCGGGTGCCCTCCCTCGAATAAAGCACCACAAATTAAACCAGGATTATCCCTTAACCAATGCATCCCAATACGTGCACCCAGAGAATACGCTAGTAAAAACACCGGTTGTTTAAAATCGGGAAGTTGCTGCCACAACCAACGGCTATAACCTTCAATATCTGTCACCTCTTTTGGGAAGGAAAGAGGCAAAGAGAGATAAATAATATTCAGTTTCTGACTATCAGGAAGATGATCTATGACGGGTTTCCAATCATCCTGCCCCCCCATAAAGCCATGGAGGCAGAGTATAACGGGGGAGCTTTCAGTTAATATCTGGCCATTGTAATTCGGATGGTTGATCAGCATCTAATTATTAGCCTGTCGAATCAGAAGCTGCGCCATGATTTCTTGAAAACTCATAGAGTGCTTTTATCTGCTGACTACTCTCAGTGGGAGGCAGTTGTAACTCGATCATTGCCACTCCATTCTGTTTGAGTAAATCAGTAAGTTGCTGTTTGAATTGCGCTTCGGTGCTAGGTAAATAATGAGGAATATCAAAACTCCTAGCGATATTACAAAATTCCAGACCATGCGGTAGCTGGAAAAAATCTCGCTGAATATCACCTAAATTTGCCGTAGGCAGCATATTAAATATGCTGCCGCCGTCATTGTTCAACACTATCAATATAAGCGGATAGTCACTAGTATGACGGCGCGCGATCATCAAACTGTTTAGATCATGCAGCAACGAGGTATCACCTAACAAAACCACCATAGGTCTCCCTCGCCCCTGCTGTACACCGCAAGCCGTGGCCAACAGCCCATCAATCCCACTCGCCCCACGGTTACTGAAAACAGGGAAATTGCGATTAGACTGCAGATCCATCAAGCGAATGCTTAAGCTATTACCGACAAAAAGATCTACGTTACCATCCAGGACATCACATAGAGTCTGCGCAGCTTTCAGTTCACCGAATGATAGTGAACGCACAAAGGTTCGTGCTTTCTCCAGTATTTGGTCACTCTTTTCTAACAGTTGAGCATGATCTGATTTGGTTATAACGGCGCCCCGACAATACTCATCTATATCGATGCAAAGCTGGGTGGCCGTTTTAGAGGGATCGAGAGCTAAGGCCTGTGGCGATACCAAAAGATAGTTTTCAAAATGGCTTTCACATAGCCAATTCAACAAGCGTTTACCGACAAGCCGCCCACCAAACTGAATCACCGAGTCGTATTCAGCAAGTAGATCAGGCTGAGCTTCAAGGATCAGCTCTACACTTTGAATAACCAAACGATGGTTCGGCAAATTACTGTTTATATCGGCAAGTATCGGGGTATCAAACCGCTCAGCCAATGCCATAACATGCTGTGCTTGCGAAGGGGTTAAATCACCGGCGACAAGAACTGCTTCCCCTTCCGGTTGGTTAAACTTTGTTTCAAAAACAGAGGAAGCAGATAGGCTCTCTGGATCAACAGTCTGAAGGTATTTGTCTGTATCTAACAGATCCACATCATCTGTTGGATAAAGTGGCTCCCTAAAGGCACAATTAATCTGCACAGGGCCTGACATAGTTGCCTTCTGGTAAGCCCTGACGATTGATGTCAGGTTTTCTGAAATCTCTGCTTCAGAATCTAACGCATCAATCTGACAAAATTCGACAACATTATTCGCAAAGATTCCTTTCTGATTAATCGCCTGATTCGCACCACAATTTAGCAACTCTTCAGGCCTATCAGCAGAGAGAACGATCAACGGTTGTGATGTTTGAAACGCTTCAATGACTGCAGGATATAAATTGGCAACCGCAGTTCCAGATGTAGTGATCACGATGACTGGCTTTGACCGCGCTTTGACAAGACCCAGTGCGAAAAAACCTAAGCCTCGCTCATCAATATGCGTGTGTAATCTCAGCTGCCCCTGCTCCCCATTATTGGTTTTAGACAGAGAAAGCCTGGCAGCCGCAATAACTAAAGGAGCACTTCTAGAGCCAGGCGCAATACAGATGTCCTCGACGCCCAACTGAACTAACTGTTCTAGAACAGCAGCGGCCCATAGATTTGTCAGATTAGTGTTGTGCTGTTCCATAAACCACATCGAGAAGAGAGTTAATTTTCGAATCCAGCTCCTGCCATTCCGATTCTGAATCGGAGCCGTCAACCAAACCGACACCAGAAAAGCAGTGCAAGCGATTATTTTCCAGTAGCGCAGATCGGATTACGACAGCAAGATCAACAAACTCCCTCTCATCACTAAAACTGACGATTCCTATCCCCCCGCTATACCAACCACGCGCTAGAGACTCATTTGAAGACAGGAAATTCAGTGCGGCATTTCTTGGATAACCAGATACAGCAGGTGTTGGATGGAGCAAATTAATCAGCTCAGCATCATTAATTTTACAGTTAAGTTCAGCCGTCACCTTTTGATAAAGATGCTGAACCTTTTCCAATTTCATAACTTGAGTAGGTTCAAAATCTAGCGAGCTACAAACACCTTCAAGCTGCTGCTGTAAAAACTGGCTGACCAGTCCATGTTCATTCTTAAAGCGAGATTCATTAAGTAATTGCTGCGATAACTGACCATCACTCACTAAATCGTCCCCTCGCCCAACCGTTCCGGCTAATGATTCAGTGCTAAGCTGCTGCCCTTCTCTTTTATAAAGACGCTCAGGTGAACAACCCAATAGATACTTATCGCCTCTTTGCAGCATAAAAGAATAGGTGTTTGGATTTAAAGCTAACCAACGGTTCAATAAATGATGAACATTCATTGAACCATCAACTGATATGGCTACATCTCTTGCGAGAACGACTTTTTCTATATGCTTTTGATCAATGTCACTCTTCACCTGATCACAGAGATCATGCCAATGGGCTTTATCGATACTGGAGCATGCTTGATACTGCTGACCTTCCTCAAGAATGTCAGGAACGGACTGACCCCAATCCAGTGCAAGTAGCATCCTGATCAGATCATTTTTTGCAGTATTCCATTCAGCCTCACCGTTACATGGAAGGTGAATATGTAGGTGATATTCACCTTGAGTTTCACTCAAACAGATCTGCGGCAAAACAAAATAACTGGAAGGAAAGCCTTGCCAGATATCACTCTCATCTCCCGCAGCGAATGAAAATCCGCCAAAGAACCAAGGCAGATACGCTTTTTTAGATTGGCTAAAAATTCGAGATGAAAAATCTCTAACTTCAGCAATTGCTTCTGCTGATGAGTCTGCGATTATCTCCGCAGCCACACCAAGGCCTGCTAGCGACCTATCCTGATCTCGCGCTTGCCAAAACATTTGCTGGTAAGAGGTATTGTTGGAAAGAAAGGCAATCAAATCCTGTCGATCAACAGAAACCGATGCATGATATATCCGATCTGAAATATAAGGTAGGAGGTTAACCTGCTTACACAATGTTGCAACAAAGTCAGGTTGATCCGAAAAATCGATAAGAGATTCTGCAGGCTTTACGATTGTTTGCAAAATATCCTTGGCCTAAAAAAGAATGAATGATCACATTATTCAAAACATAATACCGAATACAAATATGACCACAACAGAGCAGCTGATCTAATGTGCTAGCAAAGTCATGTTTCTTTACTTTATCTGCTCTGTATCAAACCATGATGTCTATGATATGTGGCGGCCTAATTCATAAATAACGGTAAACGGAGCTGCAGATAGGCTCTACAGATTGAGAACAGATAACTTTGAAGAATAGATAGGATCAAGCTTATGGCTTTCCTTAACTAAATTAACCTGCATATTTGTAAAAGCGATCTCTTTTATCGTCGGTTCAATAGTTTTGTTTTGCTCGGTCTCAAACCAATCAAGAACGGTAGAAAGGTGCCATAAAGAAGAACTACCTGCATAAACAGGGACAGGAAAGGTGTAGCCATGATTCATTACCAGCTTTCTAATATTTTGCCGAGATACCCCTATGATTTCAGCAATATCCGAAACCCCAACCATATCAGGTGTCGCCTCAAATAGCTGAGCGTTTGGAATCACAGACTTCACATCTTCTATCGCGGTGATCACAGCCTCAGAAGCACTTTTCGCTTCTCGGGTGAATTGTAAAGCGATACGCCCACTATGACCTAACCCAATTAATGCATCATCGCACCCTGCTTCACCTAATTCCTCAACATAAGTACTAGGGTCAATGTCAGCGTCTGGCAATGCAAACTTCAAAGTAAATTCATAATCACGCATGCTTTTATTCCTCATCACATGCTTTTTTCACAGCACAGTTATCAACGACTAGTTTGATCTGCTTAGCATGGTTTTGCTGGCTTTTTGGGGTGCTCCAAATACTAACGATACAAAACTCACCACAACGACATTCTTTGTCATTATAAGGACAGTAAATTTTACCCCAAGCATGGCTTCCACCAACTTCAATACGCCAACCATTCTTTTCCGCATAAACTAATGCGGCTTCCACTTCTTTTTTGGAGTGTTTCTTACGAGACATCCCTGTCTCTCCGTATGCTAAGTTTAGAAATGCACTATCAAGTTGTCAAACGACAACCGATTTAAAATAATAATCGCTCTACAAGCACATACCTTTCAATCACAGGGTTAGGCATTCACGTAATATCTTTATCTTAGCGTGCCATTAATGATGATTTTTTTAATTTGATGCTCATCCATATTTTCTGCAAATAAGAGTGCCACCTAGTCTTCTATGACTGATGAAGTAAATACGATTACTGATTTTTTTGGGCCAATAGCCCAGTAACCGATTCCCTGTTGGGTAGGAAACGTTCTTATCTCGTAAGCTGATACTTCAGTGTCAATAATGTGCTTTTTAGATTGTTGCAGCTCGGATTTGTAGCCCTCAGGTTCAGGACCCGCGTTTTGTATTCCTAAGAGGTACTTTGGCCAAGTGCGCATATCAACGCCTTGGAATCCAAGAGCTATATCAGTGAGCGTTTCCATCGAAAGCTTAGAACCATCATCGAAGATGATCACTAACCCATCCAAAACTGCAATTTTTGCATTGGTAAGCTCGTCTATCGGAATATTGATCTTACCGACAGCACCGGTCTTAAAAGTAGTTGAAGGGCCGTAATCGACCTTTAAGATGGGGTATTCTTTAACGCCTGAATAGGCCAGATTAGAACTAAATAGCAAACAACTAATTAGTGTTAGGCGTAAAATCCTTTTTAACTCACACATCTTCCATCCTTGAAATTTTCTCTATCTAAATCGTGTAAGTAACACGATTTCTGCCCACTTTACCTATCAGGGTCTTGAAAAACCATAGCTAACATATTGTTTAAAAAGTAGTGGAGGCAACTAGAGGCGAAGGCTTCCTTATTCCGCCTCAACCAATTCCTGACGCCAAGTGCAGCTACCGCCAGCTTTCTTATCAAGCATATTTAGGAAAGCTTCGTGCTCGGCTAGCTCTTCATCTGTTAAGGTGACCAAAGGTAAGCCTTGTAGTGCATCTGCATGTCTTCTGATTTGCCCTGCATCACCACCCGCCTCATCATCCGACAACGACAGAGAGGTTTGTCCACCTGTCATCAACAGGTAAACATCAGCAAGAATCTCGGCATCCAACAAGGCGCCGTGTAACTCACGATGGGAGTTATCAATGCCTAAACGGCGGCATAAAGCATCAAGGTTGTTCTTCTGACCCGGAAATTTGTCTTTAGCGATTTTGAGGGAGTCGGTAATTTTACAGAGCTCTTCTGTGCTCTTCCAACCCTCGCCCAACATACCAAATTCATGATCCATGAACCCGACGTCGAAGGGAGCGTTGTGTGCGATCATCTCTGAGCCGTCGAGAAACTCGGCAAACTCCTGAGCGATTTCAGCAAATTTAGGGCAGTCTTTAACCTGCTCATCCGTGATACCGTGTACCGCGATCGCCTCAGGGTCAATCGGCATCTCTGGGTTAATGTAAACGTGAAAGGTTTTGCCGGTCAGCTTACGGTTGATTACCTCAACACAGCCGATTTCGATAATCCGATGCCCTTGGAAATGCGGACCACTTTCCTGGTTCATACCTGTGGTTTCAGTATCCAGAATCACCAGACGATTCGACATAAATAAGGCCTCTTAATCACTAACTACAATGGCGCGAGTATAACAGAGTATTTTTTTGTAAACATGTGATCTCGCTATATCTGGCAGATCCTAAATAACCGCACAATGTTTCTATCATATTCATTAGATTCTCTCTTCAGAATCTAGTGAGTTATAACAACAGCACTTGGGCTTGTGTCATAGAAGCTACCAATCGCATAAAGTCCCAAAAATGGAACTATAATTCCCATTTTGGGACTCTGCGTATAGCTAACAACTCTCATTCTAAAACTGGTAAATTCGCCAAGAGAACTTCAAGCTCCTTAGTAATACTAATTAACTCGGAAAGCAGCTGTGGGTTGATCTCAAGATGCCCTTCATACTCTGCAAGGTTTCGCGTGTTATGGCATATATCTAAAACCCGCCATTTTGCCTTGCTTAGCCCTAAAGTGTGGCCCAAGCACTGAAAAACTAAGTAACGGCTATCAGATCTGTAGCCATGCCATCTTAAAGCAGCTAAGGCGAATGCGTGCGCTGCACTATAAGCTAATGAGAATTGGCTATCTTCACTTAGGCCTTCGATTTGAGCATCATTAAGTTTGGTTTTACCTGCGCGAACCATGCCTTCAAATTCCTTTTTCTCTGGCGGTTCGTAATTGAGTTTGTTAATTTTGACTAAATTATCCAGTTCCTTCATAGAACTCCCCTGCTATCCTTGCAGTAGATCGATCCTAGATTGTGACATAACCTTAGAAACAAAGTTTTGTCCCTCACCTAAGCGTTCAGAAAACTCTTCTGGTGTATAAATGGTTGGATTTATCTGGCGGTGCAATTGTTCTTCAAGAGGCTCCAATCCTTGCATCACCTCACTATAACTTAAACCATTACCCACCAGCATCAAATCAATATCACTTTCAGCATGCTCCTCTCCTTTGGCGAAAGAACCATAGATAAAGGCTTGTTCGACGTTCTCTAACAGACCAGATATTCCTTGCTGAAGTACACCTTTAATACCAAAGGTTTTAACAACAATCTGCTTTAACTCTCCGTAAATAGGGCAGCTGTTATTTGCTTGATAATGGTTCTGATTACCTAACTTGGTAACTGTGAGTATTCCCGCCTCTGTTAACTTTGTTAACTCACGTGTTAGTGCACCTTTACCCATTGCAGTTTTTCTAGCAATTTCATTGAGATAAAAGCTTTTCTCAGGGTTGCCGTATAGCAAACCTAATACATTCTGTTGCGCCTTAGTAAACAGCGCAGATCCAATCGTCGAAGCTAACATCAAAAACAACCCATAAATTCCCAATATGGGAACTATAGTTCCCAATTTGGGAACCGTCGAGAACTAAATGGACTTTTTCCGATACCCCAGTATGAAACTTTAGAGGGTAAATAAACACATTTACCTTAGTCATCCATAAGTGAAAAATTGGATGTATCCTTAAACACCTGCCAATGCGCTTCAACGGCTCTAACCTCTTCCATAATCCAATCGGTAAAAGCCATCACCTTTGGCCGTTCAAAATTAGCTTCAGGCGCAACTAGATAGTTGGCATAAGGCGAATTCCAATAGCATTTAAGCGGGCAAACTAAATGACCGCGTTCTATATACTCGTACACTAAGCTATAACGAATCGGGGCAACACCCTGACCATTCAATGCAGCATCCACCTGAAGGCTTGAATCCAGCAGTTGCAGAACCACTTGATTTTTGCCTCCCATCTCTCGAACAAATCCAGCATTCACCCGTTTAAGTTCGGGCGAGTCATCAATCAACAGTGGTAAGCTGCCAAGGTTCAGATCAGCTCCGTCCTTTGTCTGCAAAAGGTCAGGGTGGCAGACCGAAACGATATAATCCTCGGTCAGCACTTTCTCCATCAATTGCGTCTTCCCCCCCTCTGCGAAACGAATCGCAAGGTCCTGACTATCATCCGAGAAATCATGCAGATCACAGGAAGTAGACACTAAGCAATTGAACTCTGGATAGGCCTGCTGAAAAGAGCCCAGCCTAGGTATCAACCACCGCGCAGCAAATGAAGGCAGAGAAGTGATCTTAAGCTGATTAGGTGAAGGATCGACCGAAAGCGCTCTACTCCCCTCTTCAATCGCCTTGAACGCCTGCTGGATATAAGGCAGCAAAGAAGCCCCATCAGGAGATAAACGTACCTCTCGATTCAGACGAATAAACAGCGGCTTTGCAAAGTAGTCTTCCAGCAGACGTATCTGCTGGCTGACTGCGGCCTGAGTCACAAACAACTTTTCAGCCGCCACTTTAAAACTGCCATGCTCAGCAGCCACCAAAAAAACACGCAACGCTTTAAGAGGAGGTAAACGATCCATATCACTTAAGTTTTAGTTAACTGAATAGAAATTTATATCGTTTGTCACTATAGCAACCCAAGACCAATACTACCTACAAATTAAGTATAAACGGAGGATATAAAGATGAGCATTCAAGTATGCGAAAACTACCAGCCATCAAAAGAGATAAGAAATAGTTATCCTCTCCCGACAATGAATTTGCATAAATTGGCGTGTATTCTCAAACAGTGGCACCAGAACTACCGCACCCGAAAAGCGCTTATGAAGTTAAGTGATGAGCAATTGAAGGATATAGGTCTTAGTCGAGTGCAAGCTCACAAAGAATCGAGTAAGGCTTTTTGGGTTGGGTAGTAAAAAACAGCTACTGATTCCCCAAATAGGAACTGAGGTTCCTATTTTGGGTTAAGTGAAATTCACGCTGGTAATTGGGAGGCTTAGACTAGGAACCTGCCTTCTTTTATTTTAGATGGCTGGATCTTGTCTTAATAGCATTAGTCACAGCACCAACTTCAAACTTGTTTTCAAAATAAATCACCTCTCGCTTAACAGTATCAACACCTGAGCAATTATCCTGCCCACAACTGATAACAACCACAGGGTTTGGGTACCCTTGCATTCTAACAAGAAGATAACCACTTAAATTCGACATCTCTAAATCAGCTAAAAACTCCAATCCTCTGTCTCGACCCTGTTTCTCGGCATAAAGCAAAGCTGCAAATACTGAACAACAAATCAACACCACCATACCGAACTTTTTAAACCAGCGTATAAGATGGGTTTCTAATTTACTCAACTTAGGTTGTTTTTCTCTCTTTTGTTTGCATATAACCAACTTCCGCTTAAAAGAAAATGATCTGAGAATCCATATATCAATACCCATAGCAATAACAAACAACAACCCAAATCCGAAGAAACCAAAGAACAGCAATTGCATGGAGGGAATAAGAGTTATAAATAGCGCGTTATACAGGATTTGATGAGATGACCAAGTAACAAAGCCATTCTCTACGCCAATCACGGCGAAATAAGCATTATGATTTGCAATACTCAAAGCAAATAATGCACCTGTAATTAACGCTAAACCAAACGCACTTTCAACAACTTTGCTCATCATCCTTGATAATTTCCTGCATTATATTTTTACGAATACCGTTCCGAACGCACCCTCTTTATCAATTAACTAGGTAATCGCGGACAGACTCATAAGTAACTTCTCTTTATTTATCTTATAGCCCTAACACTCGCTACAGCTATAAGCCTTTAAATTTATTTAGACCCTATCGATTTAAAATGTCTAAATCCTTCACCTACACTTTTATTGATGGTGTCAGAATTCACATATATTTTCCCAGCATCGAAATATTTAAGCCATCGATCAATCGCTGATCTAATACTAAAATCATCTTTTTGTGAAAGCGGCTCGATAAACTTCACTGGAATATCGACAAACTCATCAGTTTGCCACCAACCCGTTGTAGGCATATCAATTTCATCCAGATCAAAAGCAAATTTTGGTAATAACATGCCATCAGCAAAGGACTGCAACCACTCCTTTTCGACGTACTTACCAACCAAGTAAACATCACGCATTTGAGCTTGGGCGATACAACAAGCAACATCGGCACAGCACTTCCAATAGCTGAGTATCCAATCCGGACACAGGTGATACCTGAAGATTGTTCTATCCCCTATTCGGCCCACACTCTCTTTAAGAACAATCAGCGTATCTTCTTCATGCTTTCTAGGTGGCTTAACCGTTAGAACAAAACCTTCTATCTGCTTTTCATCCCCGCTGGCCTGAAGCTTATCTATATAACAGCCAAACTCTGCAGGGTGTTTGTAGAAATGATGGGATTTAAAAATATCCCCCTGACCATGAGACAACCATTCTGCGTTTACTTGAAACAGATCAGCTGCGCTTTGCAGTAATGAAGGTGTCAACTTAGCGAGGAGATTGTCTTCCGTTTGAACATCCGCCATAGTCAAACCATGATCAAAAAATTCAGGTATCTGGTTACGATAGACCCCGTGCGCTTCAAACAGATTTATAAATCTTTCAGCAACAGATTCATTGATGGAATCAGCATTTGTTACTTCAGTTTTCTTAGAATCTAACTTTTTCCTTAGCCAGCGATACCCTTGATAAAGACCGCCTATCACTCCAACGATACTGGCAAAGATACCAATAATTTCTTCCATTTACGTAACATCCATAATTCTGTAAGCAGCTGCCGTTGTTCTAGATAACTAATCCAAGGTTTATCGTAGGACATCCTTATCCTCTTAATGCTTACCTAAGTAACGCTTAACCCTGTAGCGCTTGATCCGTGATTGCTTTGGCAATGGAGAGTTGAGTTTGTTGAGACTCTAGTAGACGGGCTTTGAGTTCATCAGAGACAGTCATTAGTTTATTAACTTTATCTGCAATGCGGTATTGTTCATCAAGTGGAGGGATCGGCATAACGAACTCTTGTATGCTTTTTATTCCAACATTTGCTTGAGTAGTTTTATTCTCAGCCTTACGACATTGATCTTTCACGAATGAGGATATTGAATATATAAATTGATAACTTGGCGATATAAAACCCTGAAGTGTTTTAATCACGCAACAAGAATATGACGCCAAAAAATCCAGATCAGTTTCAACTAGGACATTAGCCCCTATCGTCCCATATCTAGGAAAAATAATATCGCCCTTCTTTGGCTGTATTTTGGCAGCTAATCGTTCAAAGTCTTCAAGAGAAATCTTCTTAGCATCGTCAAATTTAATAACGTTGTTTGGATAAAAATCTCTAGGGGAAACATAAGGAATGCCATTTATTTCTTCATCAGGCATTTTATGATCTATATCCCCAATTTTCAAAGCAACTTGATTCCAGCGTTCCCAAGCCCACCCCTCTGGTAGTACAAATGATTGTTCATCCTCACTTATAGGCGGCAACACCTTCTGCTTTTTAATCTTTTTATCTTTAATCAGCTGTTCTTTCTCAGCAGCAATCCGTTCCAGCAAAACGGAAGCCGGTTCATCATTCGGATCTTGCGGAACGAGCTTACCCATCACCGCCAATTGCAGGATGGTTTGCTTTAGCTGATCAATGCTGTGCTCTGTAGTAAACAGGGTATCGAAATGCTCGGCCAGCCTTTGCCAGTTCTCGGCAAGTTCATCCGCATTTTGGCTTTGGGTGAGTGTACCTAACAGGGTTTCAACTAGTACCTGGTGTGCAGCAATGCTGTTCTCTGCTTGCTCTTCAAGCTGATCGCAGAGAGCCATCAATTCCTCAACTCTCTCTGATATACGAATCTGCTCAGAGTAAGGCGGTATTCTCAGAATCAATTTTTCCATTCGATCCTTTGTCATATGGACCATGGCTATACCATTACCTGATGCTTTTATTTCTTCAGTAATAGCTAGTAAAAAATTGAAGATATAAGGCTTATACAATGACCTCTTATCAAAAAAATCTAGCTTCCAAATATGGTAGTGATATATAGCTTTACCACCATCCCAGATGAAAGGGCCAAATGACGCAGACCAAGCATAGATAAGATCACCGCTATCAATGTATTTATCTGGCTCCAATTCTAAATCTGAGTAATACCATTCTTTAGAAGTAAATAGGTTGCCCACCCTTAACAAAGGTGTTCCTTCTTGCAACATCTCATGCTTTTTATAAGCTCTACCATTAAGCACGTTCATAACACTACCTAAACGGCACTCTGACCAACCTGTAGGAAAGTTTTCTAAACACTTTTCTTCAGTGATTTCTGGTAGTTTCTTAGGTTTCTTTATTATTTTCTCTCTGACTAACCTATCCCGTTCATCAGTAATCCTTTTCAGCAACACCGAAGCTGGCTCATCATTTGGATCTTGCGGTACTAACTTCCCCCGAACCGCAAGCTCCAAAATCAACTCACGCAGCTTCTTAATACCGTAGAGGTTGTGCTTTTTACTGCTGCCGCGGCCTGCGCTTTTCTTCTGCTGAATAGCCGAGGTCCAAAGATCAATATGCTCGGTAATTAGGGTTTGAACGTCCGATCCCATCAATCCTTTCCTCCCGCTTTATCAGAGGACAGAGAAGGTGTGATAGAAGGTGCTAGAGCATCGGCCAAAATGTCTTTGATCTGACTACGCAGTTCGCCGATATCCTGCTGTTGCTGCTGGTATTGTGCTAACAGCTCTTCTGGATCGTAGACGATCTGTTCTTCTACATGGGGATTTTTGATATCGAGGTTATAGTTGCGCACGATAATTTCATCGATGCTGACTTTCCAAGCAAACTCATTTTCCTGACGGTTTTGGCGTTTGATCCTATCCGTCAGGCTATTGCCTTCTCCCCACCAATCGGTACACGCGGCAAAGTCTTCCAGCTTCATCGGCTTGGTTTTGTTAAAGGCTTTTACACCCTCTGGCAAAGGCACTTCGTAGTACCAAATATCTTGGGTGGGTTCGCCTTTTTCGAAGAACAGAATATTGGTTTTAATGCTAGTGTAAGGCGCGAACACAGAGTTAGGTAGGCGCACTAGCGTGTGCAGGTTACACTCTTCCAGTAATAGCTTTTTGATTTTGGTTTTTACGCCTTCACCAAACAGTGTACCGTCTGGCAATACAACGGCGGCTCTGCCGCCTTTACCTTCTGAGCTATCTTTGAGCACTTCGATAATATATTGCAAAAACAAGTCAGCAGTTTCACGGGTTTGATACTCCGCAGGGAAGTTCTTTTCAATACCGTCCTCTTCTGTGCCGCCAAAAGGTGGATTAGACACCACCACATCGACCATATCATCATCGTCTAAACTGGAAAGTGGCTTGTTCAGGGTATTGCTATGGCGAATATTCTTCGGCACTTCGATGCCATGCAGTAACATATTGGTAGTACATAACAGATGCGGTAGCTGCTTTTTCTCTACCCCGCGCACGGACTCTTGCAGCTGCTGCTGGCCTTCGGAGTTGGTGACCTGAGCTTTTAGGGTATCGACTGTGCAGGCTAAGAAACCACCTGTGCCACAAGCTGGGTCAAGCACTGACTCACCCAACTGCGGGTTGATCATCTGCACTATGAAACGTGTAACGGCACGTGGGGTATAGAACTCCCCAGCATTACCAGCGCTTTGCAGATCTTTTAGGATCTGCTCGTATAGATCGCCAAACAGGTGGCGCTCTTGGGAGTTGGTAAAGTCGATCTCGTTGAGTTTATTGATCACCTGACGCAGCAGAGTGCCGTTTTTCATATAGTTGAAGGCATCACTAAAGGCTTCTTTAGCCACATAACCGCGCGGATTTTTATTGATCGGTGCGGTTAGGTTTTTAAGATCAGGTATGAGTTCATTATTTACAAACTCTAATAGATCATCACCGGTAATGCCTTGGCTGTCTGCGGCCCAATTGCGCCATAGATACGCTTCTGGAATGGGTGCAGTGTAGTTATCGAGTTCGTCTTCCAGCTCTTCTTCTTGGGCATCAAATATCTTTAGAAACAACAACCAAGAAAGTTGGCCAAGGCGTTGGGCATCGCCATCGACCCCAGCGTCTTTACGCATGATGTCTTGAATGGATTTAATTGCGCTGGATATAGACATGATAGTACTCGTTACAACTCTGTAGGCTTGGCAGTGATAGCTTAATTGTTAGGTGTTAGGCGCTTTGCGGCGTAAATTCATCGCTGGATTGATAGAGCGCGTCTTCTAACTCACTGATGGCTTGTTCGTATTGTTCTTTGCCCCCAAAGGCATTCTTTTTAATCTCTATGGGGCGGCCGATCTTATCAAACGGCGTGACCTTAAGCACTTGCTTAGATTCGATTTCTGTCACACCGTTGTTTTCATATTTTTCTAATAGGTTGTTAAGGACTAGTTGCGCGGTCTCACTGTATTTACCGAAGTAGTTGCGCTTTTTGACATTATTCGCCCGCTCTTTACGGGTTAAGGGTGGCTGGTCAAACGCAACATGGCAGATTAGGTCGAAGGGGTCTAAATCACGGCTGACATCTTCCTCTAAGGCTTGCCAGATAACCCCCGCTGCAGCGAGTTCGTCGATGATCGCTTGTTTGCGCTCAGTGGCGTGCCATTTGGTAATAAAGTCATCCAGCGAGCTAAATTGCTGCTTTACGGTTTTACGGGTGTAGTCTTTGAACGATTCAGTCACGAGCTTGCCGTCGGAATCATAATATTGCACACGCTCAGCCAGCTTTTTAACCTCTACCCCGCTGATGTGGTATTTAATAAACGGTTCTTTTGCATCGTCATCGGAAAAACCACCAATCGGACCGTCAGGCCATTCGTTTTCATCTGGGCTGGTTACATCTGGACCGTAATTACCTGGGTCTTCATCAATACCTTCGGGCTTCTCTGTACCATGCCCATCATCAACTGCCACTTCATCAGTGATATCACCCTCGCCGCTAATAATGTCGTCGGTGGTTTTCTCCATGACCTGTTCAGGGATGCCATCAAAGCGCTCATCGGCAAATAACTCAGTGGCCTTTTTGAAATCTAGAATGGTAAACCAAAGCTTATTTAGCTTGTCATCAATACGGGTGCCACGACCGATAATCTGCTTGAACTTCGTCATGGATTGGATGTTCTGATCGAGCACGATGACCTTACAGGTTTTGGCATCTACGCCTGTCGTCATTAACTCTGACGTAGTGGCAATGACTGGGTAAGGCTTTTTCGGGTTCATGAAGTTTTCGAGCTGATTTTTACCGAGCTCATCATCGCCGGTGATCTTCATGACGTACTTTTCGTTTATCGCGATCTGCTCAGGGTTTAAATTCACCAAAGCGCGGCGCATACGTTCTGCATGGTTGATGTCATTACAGAAGACGATAGTTTTTGCCATAGGATCAGTACGCTTTAGGTAGGCAGTAATGGTTTCCGCCACCAGCTGGGTGCGTTCATCGATAATTAGCGTACGGTCAAAGTCTTTCTGGTTGTAGATTCTGTCTTTAATCAGGTTGCCGTTTTTGTCAGTTTGCCCCTTCTCTGGTCGAAAGCCTTGGGCGTCTATATCTATATCGACACGAATAACTTTGTAAGGCGATAAGAAACCGTCTTCTATGCCCTCTTTAAGTGAGTAGGTATACACCGCCTCACCAAAGTAATCGATATTGGAAACTTCGTTCGTCTCTTTCGGGGTAGCGGTTAAGCCTATTTGGGTCGCTGAATCAAAGTACTCTAGAATCTCTCGCCATGCGCTATCTTCATCAGCACTACCACGGTGACACTCATCAATTACGATCAGATCGAAGAAGTCTTTAGATACATCTTTAAATGCTTTTTGGTGCTCTTCTGGGCCGGTTAATGCCTGATAAATACCTAGATGAACTTCGTAGGCTGGATCGACTTTACGACCCGTGATTTTGGTCATCGCTTCGCCAAAAGGCTGAAAATCTTTGCGCTTAGGGTCGTCAACTAAAACATTGCGATCGGCTAGAAATAGGATGCGCTTGGCTTTTTTTGCTTTCCATAAGCGCCAAGCTATTTGAAAAGCGGTGTAGGTTTTCCCCACCCCCGTTGCCATGACCAACAGGACGCGCTTTTGACCTTGAGCAATTGCCTCTATGGTTTTATTAACGGCCTGCAACTGATAATAACGTGGGGCTTTATCCGTACCATCATCATAGTAGTCTTGATCAAGGTAGGTTAGGTGCTCAGGGGTATAGGACTTATAGGCATTAAACTTAGCCCGCAACTCTTGTGGAGATGGAAACTCATCCAGGCTGATTTCGGTTTCTAATTTGCCACCATTTGATGGCGCGGTTTTATCGTGAAAGATAAAACCATCGCCGTTACTGGCAAATACAAACGGAACATCAAGAAGACGAGCATAATCTAAACCTTGTTGCATGCCTTTGCCGATTTCATGTTTATTAGCTTTAGCTTCAACAACGGCTAACGGAATATTAGGCTTGTGATAGAGAACTATATCAGCAGATTTAACCACTGTTCGCATACCCATATTGCCACGAACAATGACCTTACCATCTCTTAGTTTAACTTCTTGCCTGATTTGCAGTATGTCATCCCAGCCAGCTTTTAAAATAGCGGGCAAAATGAATTTACTGATGATATCGGCTTCACTAAGCTGCTTTTTATCCATGCCTAACTTCCTGTCTGCGTAAGCGACTTCTTAAGACAGCAATATACCACTGTAGGCAAGAGTTCCCAATGATCTGAGTCCAAACAAAAATTGTAGTTTAAGAGATAAAAGCCTCGGTCGAATTAACAGACGACTAAGCTAAAAACTTCAATTTCAGACCGAAACAAGCACCTATTTTGTAAACCCAGCAAGTAGCATTATGTAATGCTACCATCTCGATTATTTTTTAAACGATTTAAGTCTAAGAAATCCCCCTATTCCCTGCCATTTTCTGGTAAAGTGCGCCTCCCTGTTACAGTCCTTAAAAAAACCGCTGTACATCTTCTAAATTTTCACCCTCAGGACACTCCCTTGATATCCTCTGCGAACATTACAATGCAGTTTGGCGCTGAGCCTTTGTTTGAAAATATTTCGGCTAAATTCGGTAACGGTAATCGTTATGGTTTGATTGGTGCGAACGGCTGCGGCAAATCGACCTTTATGAAGATTCTGAGTGGTGACCTAGTGCCGACATCGGGCAACGTGTCTATCACGCCAGGTGAGAAGATGGGTGTGCTTAGCCAGGACCAGTTCGCCTTTGAAGAGTACACAGTTATCGATGCGGTAATCATGGGTGATACCGAGCTTTGGAAAGTAAAACAGGAGCGTGATCGTATTTACGCGCTACCAGAGATGTCCGAAGAAGATGGCATGAAGGTTGGCCATCTAGAAAGCGAATTTGCTGAGATGGATGGTTACACGGCAGAAAGTCGTGCTGGTGACATTCTATTGGAAGCCGGTATTGCTGAGGAATATCATTTTGGTTTGATGAGCCAAGTTGCACCCGGTTGGAAACTGCGCGTGTTATTAGCACAAGCATTGTTTGCTAACCCAGATATTCTGCTGTTGGACGAACCGACCAACAACTTGGATATCCATACCATTAGCTGGCTTGAGTCTGTATTGAACCAACGCAAGTGCACTATGATCATTATCTCCCACGATCGTCACTTCCTGAATTCGGTTTGTACCCATATGGCGGATATCGATTACGGTGAGCTGAGAATCTATCCGGGTAATTATGACTACTTCCTAGAAGCATCCTCTTTGATCCGTGAGCAGCTGTTAACGGAAAATGCGAAAAAAAGTGCTGAGCTGGATGAACTACAAGCGTTTGTAAATCGCTTTTCTGCCAATGCCTCTAAAGCTAAGCAGGCAAGTTCGCGTGCTAAGAAGATGGAGAAGATCGAGCTAGATGAAGTTAAAACCTCCAGCCGTCAGATCCCTTCCATCACGTTAAAGCAGGATAAAAAGCTACACCGTCAGGCCCTTATTCTGGAAGATGTCGGCCACGGCTTTGAAGACAATAAATTATTCGAAAACGGTAATTTGATCTTAGAGGCCGGAGCTAAGCTCGCCGTTATCGGTGAGAACGGTGCCGGTAAAACCACCTTCTTGCGCTGCCTAGTGGACGAGCTTCAAGCGAATGAAGGTACGATCAAATGGTCTGAGAATGCGGTCATTGGTTATTGCCCGCAAGATAGCAGTGCTGATTTTGATTCTGACCTTACCCTGTTTGAGTGGATGTCTCAGTGGCGTACACCTAAGCATGATGACCTAAAAGTCCGCGCCATGTTAGGTCGCTTACTCTTTACGGCTGACGACTTTAATAAGAAAGCTAAAGTCTGCTCCGGTGGTGAGAAAAACCGCCTGCTGTTCGGCAAAATGATGATGATGGATTTGAACGTCCTGATTATGGATGAGCCAACCAACCACATGGACATGGAAGCGATCGAAGCGTTAAACAATGCTTTGCTAGGCTTTGACGGTACTTTGATCTTTGTCAGCCATGACCGCACATTTGTATCCTCACTAGCGACACATATTATCGAAATTAAAGATCAGCAGATGATCAATTTCCACGGCACTTTTGATGAATATATGGATAGCCAAAAGATTGCTGCTGAAGTTGCTTAACAGCCGTCATAGATACCAATAAAAAAGGGCCTGATTAAATCAGGCCCTTTTTCGTTTTATTCTCTTCAACCAAGTACCGCTAAACCACTTGCCCCGCAGCAAAACCAGATGCCCACGCCCATTGGAAGTTATGACCGCCTAGATGACCGGTTACATCGAGACACTCACCAATAAAGAATAGGCCCGGTGCTTTTTTAGCTTCCATGGTTTTCTGGTTGATCTCGTTGGTATCGATTCCACCCAGTGTCACTTCTGCTGTACGGTAACCTTCGGTGCCAGAAGGTTTGATCTTCCACTCACGGTAAGCGCTGTTGATCGCATCCAGATCTTTATTTGATTGATTACCCATAATGCCGCTAAATCCGAATAGCTGGCAGAGGATCTGCGCCATACGCTTGCTCATCTGCTGCGCCATGATGGTTGTAATTTCAGCTTTTGGACGCGCTTCGCGTTGATCTTTTAGCCATGCTAGCAGATCAAACTCTGGGAACAGATCTATCTCCACTTCACCACCCGGTTGCCAGTAGGAGGAGATCTGCAAAATAGCAGGACCACTTAAGCCTCGGTGGGTAAAGAGCATGCTCTCCACAAAACTGGTTTTACCTATAGTCGCTTTTACCTTGTGAGATACACCCGAGAGCTCTTTCAGAACCTCTTTCTCTTTTGGCTGCAGGGTAAAAGGCACTAACGCTGCTGTTTTAGGTAGCACTTTTAGATCGAACTGCTCCGCAATATCGTAGGCAAAACTGGTAGCTCCGCCATTGGGAATCGATAAACCACCGGTCGCAATTACAACGGATTCAGTTTGGATCGGGCCAGATGAAGTTTGCAGTAAATAACCCTCTTCCTGCTTTTCGATACCGTTGACGCTCAGTTCAGTACGGATCTCATTACCCGCCCATTCAGATTCCGTCATTAAGACGCGAAGAATCTCTTTACTGGATTCATTACAGAACAATTGGCCGAGTGTTTTTTCGTGATATTCCACACCATGACGATCAACTAGATCGATAAAGTCCTGCGCTTTGTAACGACTGAGTGCAGATTTACAAAAATGAGGATTCTGCGAAAGGAAGTTAGACGGACCATTATGAATATTGGTGAAATTACAACGCCCACCACCGGACATTAGGATTTTACGGCCAACTTTTTTGGTGTGTTCGATAACAAGAACAGAGCGTCCTCGATAACCAGCAGTAGCGGCACACATCAGGCCTGAAGCTCCGGCTCCGATAATTACTACATCGTACTGTGTCACACGCTTTCTCCGCTGGTTTGAAAGCGCGCTATATTACCACAAGCTATTATTTTTCAGGTTTGTTTTTATGGCTACCGTCGCAGAGTGGCTGTGTTTTTGTTTGCTTGCACATACAAAGCCAAACCTCACCATCCTCTTCGGCTTCAAAGACCACTGGATCTATCCCTGTGCCTTGATGAGAGCCATCACAAAACGGTTGATCACCCGAGCGACCACAAGCACACCACGCATAAGTCTGCCCCGCATCTAGGTGAATTTTGACTGGGGCATCAGCTGCCCTATGAACGGGTGAATGAGACATCGTTATGCTCCTCTACTGAATATTCCACCATCCTTAGCAGCATTTAGGGCTATCGCTATATTCAGTAAACGTAGAAGAGCAATTTCAAATGATCAAATTTAGAACAATACAATTATTAATGCTGAAGCGCTTGATTAAGCTGATTAAGATTATTTGATAGCCACTGTGCAAGATCCGTTTTCAGTGGTTTGGTCGCTGTATCCACCAGCCATAAACCCGATTGCGGCTTGAGCTTTTTGCTCTTAGGTTTGATCTGTAATGCCTCGCCACATTGCTCTTCCACTGGCAAGTAAGTGGCTTGTGCTAGCGGTTGAAGTTTTGTGTTGTCGAGACAAACAGCGACAACATCATGCTCCAGCAAGGTCTCATCTAACTTAAGAGCATAATCACTGATCTGTTTTTGCAGCGCCATTTGGTTTGAACGGATAGTCGGTGCATGCTCCGGCCAGATCCGCTGAAATTCACGGGAAACGATCTGACTCATTACGCGAAGATTATCTGGCGCTAACCAGAAGTACGTGCTCTGCTCGAGATCTTGAGTACTTAAACTTACTTGCGCGCCGCCCGGTAGAATTTCTTGTGCAGCGTCTACATTAATCACCCGAACATTTGTTGATCTTAGATGCTTAAACAAAGCGTATTCCGGCCAGATCGACTCAATCGATACTACAGCAGTAACAGGGCCTTGTTTTGAGATAGCCGCGCCACTTTTATGTTTTAGCCAGTTGTTAATTCGGGACACTGGTAAACGTTTTGGTGGCAGATATAGCGCCTGGATATCCGTGCCATCAAGCAGGGCTTGGTTAATGGCATGGATAATAGGCATAGCTGACACTACACGTTGGGGCCCTACTTCATTTGCAGCGACAGAATAGCCCGACAACGTCAGCATTAAAGCAGTCAAAATCAGCTTAATTTTCATAACAGGAACTCTAAGCAAAACTACGAATACGATTAGTAATAACAGCCAACACAAATCCCAAACTAGCCAATAACACAATGGCTGCCCCAGATGGTACGGGTAGCTCTAAGGCCATAGGTAAGATGATTCCGGCCAAACAACAGATGGTTGAAAGCAAGATATTGGTCCAGAAGAACTGTCTGATATTTCGGGTAATTAAACGAGCGGTTGTCGCTGGGATTAACAACATTGCCCCTACAAGAATAGCTCCGGCAATTTTGACAGCCGCAACGGTAATTAGAGCAATCAGCACAACAAATGCATAATCGAACAATCGCGTGTTAATACCATTCACTTGCGCCAGCTCTGGGTTTAGCGAAGCAAGTAAAGCCTGATTACCAAAAAAGACAGTTAGTAATAGACAGATTGCACCTATCACCGCGAGAATAAAGAGATCCTGATCCTGCACAGTCAATATAGAGCCGAACAGCACATTCTCTAGAATATGAACGTTCACCTTACGCGCCACATAAAGCAGCAAGGCTGCGCCCATTGCGATAGCTACAGCAAGAAAGACCCCAACTAACGCATCGTACGGCACCTGTGTACGGCTTTTAATCCAATGAAGTAACAGAGCAAAGATCAAGCAGAAGCTGAATAGAGACGCATAAGGGTGCGCTGCAGGCTCGCCTAACAAGATACCAATCGCGATTCCGGTTAAAGCTGCGTGACCTACTGCTTCAGAGAAAAAAGCCAGGCGCTTGATTACCACCAAACTACCCATGCCCCCAAGAAGAGGACCAATAATAAGCGCAGCTACTAAGGCATTGATCAAAAATCCATATTCGAAGATGCTTGGCAGCGTACCTTGAGCCTGCATTTCAAAGGCCCAGTTGCGTAATGCTTCCATCAGGCTACCGCCTCCATCGCTCTCTTTGAGGATGAATCAAATGAAGCCCCAACAATGCCAAGATCGACTTCACTTGGAGGCCCCATATCAACTAAACCGCCGTTAATAAGCAACACGTTATCGGCATGTTCTCTGACAAATCCCATATCATGATGAACAACCACCAAGGTTTTACCTTGCTCTCGAAGATTGAGCATCAGATCAGTAATCAATGCTTGGCCTTCAGCATCTAGACCCGTCATGGGCTCATCTAAGAACCAAAGATCTGACGATCGGCTTAGCGCTTGCGCAAACATCAAGCGCTGCCTTTCACCACCAGATAACTGTCCAAGCTGTAGTTCTGCTTTGCCCTGCAGGCCAACGGTTTCTAATAATTCTAGAACCGTATTTTGAGTTTCCTTTTGACGACGAAAAAAAACAGGCTTGCGGCTTAAACCGGCACTGAGGAAGTCAGAAATTGTCACAGGTAAAACTTGGTCAAATCGCGGCTGTTGCGGGATATAGGCAGGCTTTTGCGCTTTATTCATCCAAGCGCGTTTTATTTCACCCTGATGGGGAGTTAAACCTAACATGGATTTTAGCAACGAGGTTTTACCTGCACCGTTAGGGCCAACCAGCAGATGCATTTTTCCAGCACTTAATTCAGCCGACAGTGGCGATAAGATCTGACTGCCTGCAATGCTCAGGCTTACTTTATCCAACTTAATTGAAGGCCCCATTATGCGGCTCCTTCATCGGCCAATGCACTTTTAAGCGCCTTAACTAAAGTTTTTAAGTTGTGCTCCATCTCACGATAAACAAGTTCAGCGTCGTACTCGCCGAATGTCAGATGTGAAAAATGGTACAGCCCTATCCCCGTTGCTTTTTCTACCGTCTCCACATAGCGATAATCCATGTTTAGCTCGGTAAATAGCACTTGTACTTGGGCATCACGAATACGGTCGATGGTGCCTTGAAGCTGACTCGCACTTGGCTCTACCCCATGGGCAGGCTCGATCACTGTGTCGATGCCGATTCCAAATTCCTGCAAAAAATAACCGTAAGCGTTATGGGTACTCGCAATGCGAATACCACTCAAATCTAAGCCGTTCAGCGCTTGGGTATATTGGTTCTTCAGCGTTCTAAGCTTGCGCGCGTATTGCACCGCATTTTTCTTATAGAACTTGGCATTATCTGGGTCTAAATCACCAAGGTTTTTAGCAATGGTATAGACCTGACGGATAGCCGCACTGATCGACACAAAAGTGTGAGGGTTCCACGCACCCACAGTATTTTCGGCAGCTAATAGAGGTACATCCTGATTAGCCAGAATCACCTTAATCTTTTTACGCTGCTTACCGTTTTGAGCTTCCAACGCTTCGAGTGCTCTAAACGCAAATTCATCATGACCAATGCCATTAACCACTAGGGCGTCCATGGTCATTAAACGTTTAAGATCTGCTGGTTGAAGCTCATAACTATGAGGGTTAAAACCGGCATCAACCAAAGGAACAATCTCTGCTCTATCCTTAACAATGTTAGAAACGTAAGCGTAGTATGGATGTAGCGTGATACCAACCTTCAATGGCTCTGCCGTCAACGCACTGGAAAACAAAAATAAAGAAAATGTAATTAAACGCTTAATCATGAGTGGAAGCCGTTTCCCAGTTTGTTAACTGATCGCAATGTGGAGTATTTACAGCGGTTTGTCGCCAATAGATCTCGGAATGATCATTGTGTATTTTCAAGACAAACTCGCGGGAGCCTTCTTTGGAGGAGCGGCCGAAATAACAAATAGAATCGAGAAGGCTCCACGTGTAGGCAGCAAAAGTACCGTTACTGTCAGCAAACGGCGGTAGTTCTTGTTCGATCAGTTCTGAAACCGCAGGAAGACTGCCATCATCAGATAGAAACATGATTTCGTCGGCAGCATTTCTTAAGGCGGTCAAAACTGCTTTGCCTTCAACATCAAGCTCAAGATGTTTTTGCGGGGCTAAACTCGGAGCCTGATTATTTTGCAAAACGTAGCTTGCGATAGAAAAAATGATCACGATACTGCCGATCAGCCAGTAACTCTCAATACGACCATTATCGGGCCTGACCACCTCAACCGTTGCGTCTTCATCCAGTGCTGAGGTTTTAAAGCTCGCCATAATCAACCTCTACCGGAAACTCATGCCCTGAATCGAACTGAATATAGAACTCACCTTCAGGTTGTTTGAAGCGAACTTGAGAGAACTTATCGGCTTTTTTAGACACCAGTAAGGTCTCATCGTAATCATAGAGCTTAACCGGTTTACCCACCGCTTTAGTGCCATCACTGAAACCGACATGACATAGAATTTCAGCCGATTCTTGCTCGCAAGTCATAACCGGGTAATGCGCAAGTGCAGATGCACTTGCGCTCATTAATATCCCTATTAATCCGTATTTTGTTGCTTTAAGCATTACTCAGGTAAAACCTCAAAACTTACGAAACGGATCGCATATTGGTAGTCAGCCAGATCACTCTTGATTGGGCTTTTTAGATCAGCACCAACTAACCATGGGCCTGCTTGCTCTGGCGTGAAGATGATTTTGCCATCTTTAGCCGTAGTAACCGGAATAGCACCACGTTCGCTGCGGTATTTAGTACCTGCTGGCGTGACTTCAACATCAACACCCGCCACTGGCTTACCATCCAATAGCATGGTGAATTCAACTTCTTCACCCACAACAATATCGTTTGGATGTGTATCTAACTGCATCTCTAATCCCTTGCCTTTGACCTCAGTCACAAGGTCTGTAGGCGCGTTATTAGTGATGTACGTTGCAGTTACCATATCGATCAATAAGGTAGAAACATCGCGAGCGCTTTTAGGTAGACGCTCTTTCGCTTCGATCTTATCCGCCATCATGCGCTTAGGGGTGTCACGCTTACCTGATTTATAGCTAGTGAAATAGTAAGGTTGGCGCTTACCTTCGATTTTGTAAGTACCCGGCTGATCGATATACAGATCAAATACACTACGACGATGGCCTTTAAAATAACTGCCCAGCGCGTTGCGATCGCCATCAGGAGAAAAAACGAGGAAGTGATCTAGCGGCACACCTTTATCAAATCCGAAAACAGTGTGAGACGCACTAACATCAGCAGTGATCCATTCTCCTTGGCCCTCTTCCGTTGATACCGTAAATTCACTTGGCAATATCCACAGTGGATGTGCTTGAGCTACTGCTGACACGCCTAAAGCACTCGCTAATAGGCATCCTTTAATCGTACGGCCTAGTTGTTTAATCATCATTATTTACTCTCTCCAATACTGATACTAACTGGCCCTAGCTCTGCACCGGCATCCAGTTTATAAACCTGTTGTCCCTTACCTAAGGAAATCTTCTGTTTCAACAGCGTACGATCACCGTGTTCACGAACCGCTTCTAAATACAGAGTGTATTCGCCTGCTGGAAGTGCTTTACCTTGGTTATCGGTTCCATCCCATTTCAATGTGTAGCCACCAGGAGCACGGGTAGCCCCTGTCACACCATCTACCGCTTGACCATAGCGACCCGCTTTACGCCACCAGCGACGGATATCCTTAAGCCATTTTTTATCGTCAAACCAAACACTGATTGTGCTGACGGCTTTGCGCTCACCCTTTTGTTCAACCCATACAGCAACAAATGGACGCTGATATTTAGATGTCGCTATTTGCGGGATGGTTAACTCAATTTGATGTGTATCTGCTGAGATGGCAGAACCACTTACCAGCCCTAGACTGAGACATGCAGCGTAAATTAGTTTTTTCATTAAATTTCCTTAAGCCATCAAAAGCCAAACATAAGCCAGCGCCATTGAGCCGGTACCGATTACGCTCATCGCAAACAGTTTGTTACGCTTTTTCTTTTGAGGGATGACTAACCAAAAGCCAGTTAAAGTAAAAATCAGCATGAGCAGCGCAGAAATATCGATAAATCCGCGCCACAGGTCACCACTGTATCGCCCCATATGAAGATCATTTAACGTCGCAATAACACCGTAATTTTGTTGTTCAACCAGCACTTCACCGGCTTCAACGTCGGCCTCTACGATGCTGTAACCACCTGGGCGTTTAATCTCGATAACGAGGAAGCGCTCCTCTGCTTCCCATTCGTAACTTACCTTGTTGCCATAGATTCCATGCTCAGAGCTCAGCCATTTACGCAGCTTATTAGCCTGATCAAGGGGTTCTGTATCCCATATCCCCTCAACTAAAAAAGAATCTGGCATATCTACCGTTAACTGTTTCGGAGCATCAGCACTTTCAAACCAATCTCGGTGATTTAACGTGATACCCGTGACCGTAAAAAAAAGCATGATCACGAGCATGAACATAGAGGTATAACTATGAAGCCAGCGGACTAACCGATTAGATTTTCCTTTAGGCTGAGATTTAGACTTGAGCTGAGTCTTCGCGCTTGGATTTTGTGTAAGGATCTGGTTCATTGGAAAGACAAAAGAGAATCAAAACCATTACGATAACCGATTCTCTTTATAAGGCTTTAATATCGTTACAATCTTTACAGAAAAAGCAGCGCCCTACTTCGTAGAGCGCTGCCACCTTAAATCCCTGAAGGGGAAGGGATAGATTAGAACGTATAAGCCGCAGTTAACTTAAAGTTACGGCCAGGCTCATAGTCATTCAAATGAAGTGCACCAAACACTGGATGATTTGCATCTCCAATACGTGAAGCGTGAGATGTATAGTATTCATCAAAGATATTTTCTACGCCGAAGGTCACGTTAAGACCATCAACCTGCTTTGGTGTCCATCGAGCAGAGATGTTATGAACATCGTAAGATGGTTTATCAAAGTGCTCTTCTTTAATTGTTACAAGCGAGGTCCAGTTAACCGCTAGATCTTGCGCTGGCATGTGGTAATCAAGCCCCAAAGAGATGCTATCTCCCACTTGGCGACCTAATGGTTCGTCCGTGACATCATTAGCTGATTCTGAGTGAGCATAGGTAAAGCGAGCATCAAAGTTACCTTTACTTAGACCTAAGCTAGTTTCAAAACCTTGGATACGATAGTCACCAATATTTTGCAGAGCATTACTACCATCATCGATGTAATCATCCACATCTGTACGGAAGATGGTTAAAGCAAAATTCAATCGATCCAAACCAAAACGTTGGCGATCTTCAAATGTGATACCAATTTCCGAGTTTAAACCTGTTTCAGGCTTCAATTCGTTATTCTCTACAGTAGATGCAGGAACGAACACCTCGGATAAGTTAGGCCCTTGAAAAAGCTCTGTAGCACTCGCTCGAACAGACCAAGCGTCAGTTAGCGGATAAACAGCATTCAAACCAAATGTTGTTTCAGTAAATGTTTCATCTGATACAGCGGTATCTAGCTTATATCGGTTATAACGAACACCCGGTGTCAGCGCTAGACCGTTAGAAAATTCGATTTCATCTTCAATGTAAGCTGCGTAAGACTTTGCTTGTTCGGTGTTTACTGTAACCGAATCATCTTGCAATTTGGTTTTCTGACGGTAAACCTCAAAACCATAGCGGACATTATGCGTAAGCTCTTCACCTGAAATAACAGATTCAGCAAGAACATTCACACCACGGTGATTCGCTTCACCTTCACGATAACGATAGGTTGCAAAAGTGTTATCGTCCTCATCACGCCATAAATTCATATCGTTTTCGTAGACAGTGGCACGTAGGTTCAGCATGTCACCAAGATCGAGCTCATAACCTAGAGTGATTGTTTGACGCTCAAATTCTGTTGGGTAAACAGTCGTACCTGTGATTGATGAATTAGTTGAAGCCCCCATATCTGCACGAGGCGCGTAGTCACCTTCATCGGTGTACTTGTCATAACTCAATTCGATGCGGTTAGACTCATTAATATCAAGGCCAAACTTAACTAGGCCATTCTTAATATCACCATCATTACCTACGCTTTCAACACCTGCGCCATCTTCCGGGTTGTCGCGGTTTACGTCATTGAAGTAAACAATGGCGTCTAACTGATCGTTTAGTTGGCCATAGGCAGTAACAGAATAATTATGGTAATCATTACTTGCGTAACCAGTACTGATACGTGCACCGATTTGCTGACCATCTCGGAGGAGATCTTTAGCATCTTTTGTCTCGAACGCGATACCACCAGACAAACCACCTGTTAAAACGGAGTTTGTACCAACCTGTAGATCAACTGCTTTTAGGATATCTGCATTAATAAGCAAGTTGCCCATGTGGTGATATACATTGTTGTTTTGCTTAGCACCATCGATCGTAATATCAAGATCATAGTCTTCCATACCACGAATATTGATACGCTGATTAAGGGAATGGGCACCACCAATATCTACACCTGCCTGATTTCGAAGCAGATCACTCAGATGGTCTGCCTGTTTAATCTCGATATCATCACTCAACATCGTCGAAGCATTACTGATCTGAGTACCCCAAACTTGTACTTTTTGACCTTCAACTGCTGACGAATCTGCCCATGTTTGAGTTGCTATGCCAATGGCTAAAACCAATGGCAATTTCTTAGCGCAAATATGCGTTTTCATTATTCATACCACTTAATCTAAATGCGAATCGAGTGCATTATTCATTAGATATAAAGTAGCAGTTACAAGATTTACACTTCTTACAAAAATAACGCTAAATTTTGGAGGGCTTTATTTAACGAGGTAGCTTGATATTGATATCCAACCCACCGTATTGATTCAGGCTCGCCTTAATAGAACCACCCAGCATTTGAATTTGCCGCTGGCATAAAGCTAAACCTAATCCAGCCCCGCCAACATCACGGCTACGTGCCTTATCAGTGCGATAGAAAGGATCGAAGATCTTAACAAGATCATTTTCGGGTACGCCTGGCCCCCGATCAGACACACAGATATTCAGCTCATTACCCTTTTCAAAACAAGTCAGCTCAACGGGTTGATCAGCGGGACTATATTTCATCGCATTTCTTACCACATTCTCCAATGCTTGAGATAGCGCTTGTTGCGATGATTCTGAAACGTTCAGAGTTTGAGCATAGTTACGGATTAGTATTCGGCCAGAGTATTCAAAAAGTGCATCGTCACATATCAGATCCAGCAAGGTAGCTAGATTAAACGCTTCACTTAGCTCCACTTCTGGATCTCCATCTAGCCATGCTAGGGTCAATGCATCTTCAACCAACTGATGCATTTGATCTACTTCACGTTGAAGCCTAGGTAAAAGCTCCTTAGATTTTTCTTGATCATCCCGGCATATCTCAATCGCTAGTCCGATTCGCGTCAGCGGAGTTCTTAACTCATGCGATAGATCACCTAAAAGCTGTCTCTGAGAATTAACCAAACGCTCTACCCTTGCAGCCATACTGTCAAAAGATTCGGCGACTTGGGTTAATTCGTCTTTACGATTATCTGGTAGATTTGGCAACACACGTGCAGAAAGGTCGCCTGAAGCTAATTTTAAAGTGCCCTGATTTAAAGCTTCTAAAGGGCGCATTAGGTATCTATAGGCTATCCAGCAGAAAATCAGAATGATGAAAGAAGGAATTACAATCGTCAGTAGGCTATGTACCAGATCAGTATCTACCTTTGGATACATCCCTCTTGGCAGCTCAATTACAAAGGTGCCGGTTTGCTGTTCTAAAGGAATTCCAATGAGCACATTTTCCATGAATTCATGGACTGGCCAGTACACATAACGCTGAAAGCCTATTTTGCTTTTTAAAGCCTCAGGAATGGGTTGACTAGAGATAATGGTGTTATCTGCAGTTACTAATGCAGACCAGGTACGTAAATCTTTTTCGACTTGCTCCGTGAGTTGGAGAACAGATTTTGCGCCTTCAGTTTTAAATCGCTCGCCAGCGTCCTTAGCTAAAGATTTTAACCTCTCCTGACTATCTTCAGATATTTCAGTCATCCCAATAGTCACTTCATAAGAGAGATGGTGAAGACTAGAAAAGATAATCAATGATACAGCCAATAAGCTAAAGCTAAGCTGCCAGAATAATCTCCGGCTCATTGATAACAATATCCTTGACCACGAACCGTTTTAATCTTCTGTTCGTCAACAAGTCCCGCCATCTTCGAGCGAAGATTACTAACATGCATATCTAAACTTCGGTCGTAACGACTAAAAGGCTTACTCAGAATTAACTGATAAAGATAAGGCTTTGTCAGTATTTCATCTTTATGGGTGATAAATGTTTTTAAAAGATCATGTTCGATCGGTGTCAGTTCAATATCGCCGTCATCTGACTGTAAACATTTTTTCTTGGAATTTAGCTTAATAGCACCGTCTGCTAAAACGCCATCGGATTTATCAATTTTGTTAGGTTTACTTCGTCGAAGTAACGCCTCAACCCTAAGCAACAGCTCAGTCATATTGAACGGCTTTGGCAGATAATCATCCGCACCACCCTTAAACCCTTCAATACGATCTTGCTCAGCACCACAAGCAGACAACATAACAACGGGAGTATCGCGATATTTGCGTAAACGCTGTAGAACTTCTAAACCATCTAATTCAGGTAGCATTTTATCTAGAAGAATCAGATGAAAGTTCTGATTTATAGCGGTAACCAAACCCTCCCTTCCGGTGAAGCTTTGAACCGTATGGTAGCCCTGTTTTTTTAACAGCTCCGAAACAGAGTTACTTACCTCGCGATCATCCTCGATCAAGAGGATACGTGCTGGATTAAAATTTTTGATCCCTTCAAGGGCCTTAACCGGTGCTGATGTCATAGGTTCAACCTTTTGCCTGAAGATCCATTTCCATCTGGTCTAGATACCGAATCCAATTCGCTGCCATTTTCCCGTATTTAGCATCGCCTTCTGCCGCTGCTAAAGATATTCTCGCTTGCTCAAAATGCTTTTGATTGATTTGAGCGATACCCTGCATCAACTTAATCTGAGCTACTTTTTTAGGTTTGCGCTTCAACAGATTAGCAAGCGTTTTCTCTGCTTGATCCCACCGTTTCTCTTGCAGCTGAATCTGCGCCAGCTGTAAAGATACTTTCTCACTTGGTGCGATACTGTTTAGCTTCGAAAGCACTTTAATCGCCTTAGGCTTCTCTTGCGCGCGAATCCAAGCACTACTTAACAACCTTAAGTTTTTAGCGTTTTGCTTGATCACACCTTTCTGGAAACCCTGCTCGATCACTCTAGCGGCATGATAAGGAATACCCGAACGAAGCATTAACTGCGCGAGTAATTCATAATCATTGGCTGAGACTAACAACTTCCGCTCATATCCCAATCGCTGAGTAGCGAGTGCAGATTTGTGATCCCCTGCTTGTATTTGCAGAGAAACCAGCTGACGCCATTGCTTGGGATTAGAGGAGTAATGTTGAATCACAACTTGCTGCTGTTTAGCTGCCTGCTTCCACTGCTTAAGCTCAATATGCGCCGCTATTTTCAGCTGATACCAGCTTTCTGGTGCTATCCCTTTGTAACGAATCGCTTTAGTGATGTGTGGTAACAGGGATTTCCAACGCTTCAGCTGACTATAAGCTTGAGCCATCATCAGATGGTCATTCGCTTTTACCGAAACCCCAGGACTAGCCATCCATTGTTGAAGATTAGAAACACAGCTTTTCCAAGCTTCCTGCATACAATAAAGCTGCCCTAGAGTGCGCAATAGATTAATCTGCTGTGCATCAGGCAAGGCTTTTAAAGCTTGGGTAGCTTTCAGATACTTTATTGCAGAGGAATAGCGCTCCTGCTGGAGAGCAACTTGAGCAAGATTATGCTGCACAAGCGCTTTAGCATAATCAGACTTAACCTTTTGCTCAGCAGCCAACAATTGCTGATTCGCTTGTTTCCACTGCCCCGCCTCCATTGATTTAAAGGCAGCATTTAGCTGTTTATACTCATAAGCAGATAGAGCAGGCTTCGCCGCATGCCCCTGGAGAGCAAACAACAAAAAACAAACTGTAATTAATGATCGCAACATTTTTCTAAACTGTTCTATTCAGTTCTATTTACTTATCGAGTTTAAATTCCAAAACCTGACGCGCTTTAAACTTGACCGCTTGTCCGTCTACGGTTTTGATTTTAAAACGCCAACGCTTAATCGCTTTAATAACTGCGCTATCAAAGGTACCTTTTGGATTAGATTCAATAACCTTAATAGTGTCTGGTTTAACTGTGCCAGCTTCAGTCACCAAAAACTCCACCGTTACACTACCTTCAACTTTACGGCGCAATGCCCTTCTTGGGTAACTAGGCGGCACCTGACTCACTGCTGTAGGATTAGTATCTAATACCAGCTCAGGCGTCGGCACAGCTAGGTTATTTAACGATGGTGAAAGCGAGACACTAATTCCAACATCAATGTTTGGAATATCAACGGCCGTCACAGGCGTGCTGGTAATAGGCACAACCTGCTGTTGCACCTGTGGCATTTCGGGCTGGGCTTCTGGAACGATCTCTTCCGGCTCTGGCGGTAATTCACGGCTACGCGCCTCGACATCACTCTCCTGGCGAACCATTAAAAAGTCCAGATCAGGCGTTAAGACACTTTCAGGTTCTACCTGCTTGCCAATACCCGAAACCATAGCCAATGCATAAAAAAGCAATATAGCTAATAACAGGCCTCCAGGGGCAACGACTAAAGCACGCAGCATTATTGCGAACCTGCTTGAGTAGCCACTGTATAGTTCACATTAGCCAAACGCAGCTGATCGATCACCTTAACCAGTTGACCTGTAGTCGCTTGTTCATCCGCTTGAATAACAACGTTGATTTCAGATTGTTCGCTTTTCAGACGCTCAATCGCAGGGCGCACCATACGCACGTCGACAGGCTTACGATCGACCCAAATTTCATTGTTAGCAGAGATCGCGACTAAAACTGCCGTTTTACTCTGACTTTCACTGGTTTGCGCTGTAGGGCGATTAACATCGATGCCTGCCTCACGCACAAACGAAGTGGATACAATAAAGAAGATCAGCATGATGAACACCACATCCAACATAGGTGTCATATTGATTTCGGCATCATCCTGCTGCTGAGTTAAATTGACTCGCTGTCTCATGCTGCAGACTCCTCATGTAACACTCGGCGCAAGCGGTTTCTTTCCGCTTCAGACCATCTAGATAAACGGTTGTAAAAAAGTAATCCCGCTACAGCGACTGCCATCCCCGTCATTGTTGGGAATGTTGCGCTAGCCACACCAGCGGCCATCATTCGCGGATTACCTGTGCCATATAGAGCAAGGCTGTCAAATACCTGAATCATGCCAGTCACTGTGCCTAGCAAACCAATCAACGGACATAGAGTTATTAGGTTTTTGATCATCTGAAATTGGCTTTTCAAAGCTAAGTCCAGATCACAAACAGCACTCAATTTTTTAACTGGCGAGCTTTGACCTTGCAAATAATCTAACAATGAGGCTCTCTGCTTGGGGTAAGCCCATACTCTATAGCTGATACGTTCAAGGATAAGGGTGAACATCAGAAAGCTTACCCATAGAATCAGATAGAGCACCCACCCTCCGGTTTGGAAAAATTGCCCTAAGGCAAACATCCAATCATGAAGACTAGGCCACATGAGTGCTCTTCTCTTCTTTTGCAATAGATTCATCAGTCGCCAACAAGCCCAAGCTTTTCTCTTGAAGCAACTGAGTGATGCGACGGCTTCTGCTGGTCAAATAGCTATGGCAGAACAACAACGGTATAGCTACAACCAAACCTAAAACGGTTGTCATCAATGCTTGAGAGATACCACCCGCCATCAACTTGGGATCACTGGTACCGAACAGGGTGATACTCTGGAAGGTCGCGATCATACCGATCACTGTACCTAAAAGACCCAAAAGCGGAGCAACGGCAGCTAAAAGCTTAACGATGCTTTGGCCCTGCTCGATTTTTGGTACTTCTTTAAGAATCAGCTCATCAACTTTCATCTCTAGCTGATCTAAGCCTAGTTTCGAACGACTAACTGCCTGCAGTACTCGCCCAAGGGGATTGTTATCCATTAGTTGCGTAGGTTGTGCTAATTGCTTTCTCACCTGCAGCTCAGTTTTGGTCATACGCATCATTTGCCAGAATGCCACCAGCAAACCAATTAAGCCCAAACCCATGATGATGTAGCCTACCTCACCCCCCTGATGAAGCCTGTCGACAAGCTTCGGCATACGATCCAACAACGCAAATAACTGACCACGACTTGGATCAATCAATACATCCTCGCCATTACCATTTTGATAATCGATGATATCTTGTTGAGCACCTGCACTTGGCTGAGTCGTTAAAACCGACAGTTTTTGCTGTTGAAGATCCCAATGTAAGAACTGGCCATCATTAGTAGCTGCAGCAAAGGTGCCTATACGTAACACTGGTGTATCAGCAGTAACACCTTCCCGATTCACAACAGGCACAGTAACTTGCTTGATCTCACCAGTGGCTGTCATTTCTAGCTGTAACTGGTACCAAAGACTTTGTAGGTCCTGAAGCTTGGGCACACGTTTGGAATCAGCAAATGAAAGTTGATCTAAACGACCAGGGTTATCAGCACTGGTCATTGAATCCATCAAAACTGGTACTAATTCGGATGCTGATTCTTTAGCGACACCAAATACTTCACCTAGTTGGCCGGAACGTTGTTGTAGTGCTGCTTCTAATTCAGCAAGCTGTTCATCATTCGCATCGAACTCAGCTTTTAAGCGCTCCTGCTCTGCTTCAGCAGCGGCTAAACGCGCCTTACTTTTCGCTAGAAGCGTTTTTTGTTTACTTAAATCAGCATTGAATTCTGCTTCACGTTGGCGGTTGATCGCCGTATCGGTGCTACTAATCTGTTTTACGTCGTTAAGTAAACCTTTAAGCGGCGCAGTTTCAGCGAATACTGTTAGCGAGCTAAGACCAAGGACTGCGGCTAAACCGAATTGTTTCAACATTATTATCGCTCCAGTTTAGGCAGAGGAAGATTCAACAAACTTGGCACCTGCTGCTGCCGAGCGATTTGAATAGCCTTAGTAAGTTCTAAATTCTGAGAATCAGTGAGCGCCTGCCAAGACTGTGAAGAAGGCTGCCATAGTGCACTTTCAGCACCATTTAGCGACTGGTAGTACAGTACTGCTCGGCCTAGACGCAGGAACGTAACCTGTTGGCCATTATTTGAAGCGAGTGCACCTTTATACGATTCAAATGTTCGACCGTACTGTACTTCAACAGAATAGGCTTCAAGAATCTGACGGTACTTCTCTGCCACGCTGACATCAGCGCGAAGCAAGAGCGTCCCAAGTTTCTCTAAACGCTCGTTACGTTCTGACTGTAAGAAAGGTGTGTCTTGGGACACAAATTTACCTAATGTTTCCACCATATGGTTCAACATAGGTAAAACGGCCTTATCCGTTTCTTCAATAGACGCGATTTGCGCTTCCAAATCTAAAACTTCTTTTTTCTGCGACTCAATCAGTAAAGCGACTTGCGCATTGTACGCTTCGGTTACATCCGACAGACGCTCGTTGGTGAGATATTCATCAACTGCAACTTGAGTACTCTGCTCAATATTATCGATGCGTTTTTGTGATTGTTGGCTTTGATTATGTGTCGCTACTGTTTTCTTAGTACCAACATCCAGGTCGTTAGCCGCGAAAACAGGGGGGCCTGAAATAGCGACAGCCAAAAGAGAATATTTAAACAGAGATTTCATAACCAACAACTTACAGCTAATAAAAATGAGAATAATTATCCGTTAGATTAGTAAAACAGGCAACCCGCTTTACAATACTTACAACCAAAAAGAGAGCGCTATTCAGCACTCTCTTCTTTGGATTTATTTAGTTCACGAATCTTATCAGCCAGTCTAGTTTTACGCTCTGACTGCTTCTGGATTGAAGAGCTATCATCAGCTTGGCGTTGTTTTTCATACACCGATTGATTCTTTTTCTTCTCCTGCTTAGCTTTGCGTCGTCTGCTATCGTAACTATCAGGATCAGCCAAACGCTCATTACGCGTTGGGCCTTCATTTGGAATAAAGCCTTTTGCTTTTCGGCTTTTCTTTAAACGTGCCATTACTTACTACCTTCTTTTTCCGCAGCCGCCTGTGCTTCTGCTTCTAATCGTTCTTGTTCTAATCTTTCCTGCTCAGCTATGCGGCGTTTTTCTTCCCACTCTTGAACAGTTTCAAAGCTTAATTTACCCAGCTTACCCGAGCGTATTTCATTCAAGAGCAACGTTGAAGCTTTATTTCGATCAACAACACCACCTGGGCGCAAACACCCTCTACGGCGGCCAATTTCGTCTAATACACCTTCAGCAAGCTCAGGCATCTCTTTGAATTTAAAGCGTTCAATCAATCGCTCAGGGTAATCATCCCGCATAAAGCCTGCGGCAAAGATAGCTACATCTTCATGCTCGATTGCAGTGTCTTTAATCGCACCACTCGCCGCTAGCCGATAGCCTGAATCTACATCCTCGATTTTTGGCCACAAAATGCCAGGCGTATCTGAAAGAGCCATACCATTACGCGTCGTAAAGCGCGTTTGACTTTTTGTAACCGCTGGCTCATTGCCTACTTTAGCAATTTTCTTACCTAACAAGGCATTAATAAGCGTTGATTTGCCAACGTTAGGAATGCCCATAATCATTGCGCGCACCGGGCGGCCCGATTCTGAGCGAGACGGTGCCATCTGTTTACAAATTTCGGCAATTCTGTTGATCAGCTTCTTTTGTGTATGGTCAAGGGAAATCGCTCGCGTATCTGGAAGGCTATTAAAATAATCGATCCATTCTTGCGTTTTTTTGTCATCAGCTAAATCACTCTTATTTAAGAGTTTTAATGCTGGCTTGCCCTTGCGCAAGGTATTAACCAATGGATTTTCGCTGGATTGTGGGAGACGTGCATCAAGCACCTCTATAATTACATCTACCTCATCCATAACTTTAGCGATCTCTTTTCGGGCTTTATGCATATGCCCTGGAAACCAATTAATACTCATTGGTATGTCCCGAATCTGTAAAAGTACACTATTATACTGCATGGAGAACGCGAATGTTGAACTGTGACGATTGGAAGTAGCTCACATTCCCTTTCTGACACAAAACAAGCGTTATATTAGTATGAAATACTAGCCTCAAAGATTGTAGGTGATACACTTGAGGAATTACGGTTTATCTTATTTGCACAAGGACCCAGCACCTTTATGGACTCGTCAGAAAACTCTCAAGTGCTTATGGCACGTCAACCTATTTTCGATCGTAATCAAAAGGTTGTGGCCTATGAGCTTTTGTATAGAACGGAAGACGCCCAAGGACATGCACTGTTTGCCAATAGCGAAGCCACCAGCGAAGTAATATTAAATGCATACACCAGTATTTCAGACTCTGGTGAATTAAAGCGCGTCCCTGCTTTTATAAATCTCACGCGAGATATTCTGGTAGAGCAGAAACTTCCGGAAGTTTCTAAGAAACACATAGTTCTTGAAATCCTGGAAGACATCGAGCCAGACGAAGAAGTGGTATCAGCCGTAAAACAGTTACATAGCGAAGGTTACCGTATCGCTATGGACGATTTTGTTTACGATCCAAAATTTGATGCACTGTTAGAACTCAGCCAAATCGTCAAAGTAGATGTATTTGAACTAAGTACAGAACAGATCAAAGAACAGGTTAAACAGCTGCGTCGTCATAAAGTGACTTTACTTGCAGAGAAAATCGAAACTCACGAACAGCTGGAAACCTGTATTGAGCTTGGCTTTAAACTTTTCCAAGGACATTTCCTAAGTAAGCCTAAAGTTATCAAGGGCAAAAAGATCCAAGGTAGCCAAGTTGCATTGATGCAACTAATCCAAGAGTTACAAAGCCCTAAAGCGACGCCGGAAAAACTAGAAGAACTGATTATCCGAGACCCTGCTCTAACCTACAAACTACTGCGTATCGTTAACTCCGCAGGTTATAGCCTAGTGCGACAGGTAGAATCCATCGCTGAAGCTATTGTTTTGCTTGGTTTAGAGCAAGTTAAGAAATGGGCAACACTTATTGCGATGTCATCTAATCAAGACAAACCAGAGGAGCTTTCTCGTAGCTTGTTGGTGCGTGGTCGCATGTGTGAAGAGATTGCTCAAGCTCAGAAAAAGAGCAACTATGGCAGCTATTTTATGGCAGGCATGATGTCCGGCCTTCACGCCCTTTTGGATATAGAGCGTGACACTATGCTAGAGCAAGTCCCGCTAGGCGATGATATCAAAAATGCAGTCAGCCTAGGTCAAGGTGAGATCGGCCAAGTTTTGAGAAATGTCGTGAACTATGAAAACGGCGACTGGGATCTTCTGCCAATGGACCTTGATGGCACTCTATACGATCAAGCTTACAGAGCCAGCCTAGAGTGGACCCAAGAATCTATGCAAGCGATGTACGAATAGCACCTCTCCCATCCAATTATTCAGGGCAGCACTCGCTGCCCTGAATTGTTTTTAGCTAAACAAAACTTATCTTTCGTCTAAAAAACACCAATTCCTGAGCGTATTTAGGATTATTTACTGTGTTTCTAACGTTTTCACATTAGAATAGCCGCATTTAAAGCACAGCCTTTTTAAACCATCAAAAGCAGTAATTATGCCTTTACCAGCTCCAGTTAATAGAACTCTGAAACATACCCGCAAAGTTGTTTGCGAAGGCTACAAAAGAGAAGATGGCCTATGGGATATTGAAGCCCATCTTGTCGACACCAAAACCTTCGACATGGATCACTATGGTCACGATGGTACTTTGATAGCTGGTGCACCCTTACATGGTATGGCAGTGCGAATTACTGTTGATATGGATCTAAATATATTAGATGCAGTGGCTTGCATGGACGACACTCCATTCGAAAGCTGCAAGTCCATCTCTGATGCCTACACTCAGTTGATCGGGCTACAAATCATGCCTGGGTTTACCAAACAAACAAAAGAACTGTTTAGTGGCCGCAAAGGCTGCACTCACCTGCTTGAGTTGTTGGGCCCTCTAGCGACGGCTGCTTTCCAATCGACACACCAAGAACGGGAACGACTAGAGAACTTCTGGCAGGACGGTACCAAAAAGCCGCCTATGCTTGATACCTGCCACACGCTCGCGACTAATGGTGCCATTGTGAAAGAGATCTGGCCTCATTATTATGAAGAAGATCAGCTGGATGCTTTGATTCCAGCAACTAACCTTCAACACGTACAATGCTGCAATGAGCTAGAACCAGCATAAAAATAAGGCTATTTCGCATGCTAATACACCCGAATAAATCTTGTCTGCTGATCATCGATATTCAAGACAAACTTGTACCCGCGATTCATAAGAAAGAAGAGCTGGTTGAAAATACAATCTGGTTAACTGCTATTGCAAACAAACTTAACATACCGATCTTAACCAGTGAGCAATACCCTAAAGGCTTGGGCCATACGATTCCGGAATTAGCTGAGTTAATCCCCGCAGAAGGCATCATGGAAAAAGAGTTCTTCTCCTGCATGTCGGAACCTGCGTGTAACGAAAAGATCAATTCCATCCGCCCTAACCAAGTTATTATTGCAGGTATGGAAGCACACGTTTGCGTTCTACAAACAGCACTTCAGTTAAAACAGCAAGCACGAGAAGTTTACGTTGTGGCAGACTGTATATCGTCACGCAGCCCTGAAGATAAAGAACTCGCGCTTGATCGCATGCGCCATGCTGGCATACACGTGGTTAGCCGTGAAATGGTTGCCTTTGAGTGGATGCAAAAGTCAGGAACTGATGAGTTCCGCGATATCAGCAAAAACTTCCTGCGCTAATAATCAGCCCTGTCATCTATAGATGGCAGGGCTCACTCTCCCTATAACTATCCATCGCCCCTCCCCAACAAACCAGCTAAAAAATATTTCAGCCTCAAGCCATATACAGGTAAACCCTTATTGTCTATTCTGTCTTATAGACATTGATTCAATTAGGAACTGTATATGACACAACCGTTGTGGAGCCCGAGCCAAGCACAAATCGAACAATCTCAGCTATATCAGTTTATGCAAAACATAAACAAAAGCAGTTCGGTAAAGCTAGATAGCTACTCAGAGCTTCACCGCTGGTCTATAGAAAACCCTGAAAGATTCTGGCTTAACATTTGGGAACAGTTCGATGTTATAGGCAGCATCGGGAACGCCCCATACTTGTTAAATGCAGACCTCATGCCCGGTTCGAAATGGTTCCCTGAAGCCCAGTTAAACTTTGCAGAAAACCTCTTAAAGTTTCAGGACCAAAACACCGCGCTAATTAATTACAATGAAGCGGGTAAACGTTCAGAAATTAGCTACCGAGAGCTTTATAACCAGGTTGCTCACTACGCTGCGGGGCTTAAAAATTCAGGGATTACCAAGGGAGATGTGGTCGCAGGCTTTATGCCTAATATCACTGAAACCGTTATAGCGATGCTAGCAACGGCATCACTTGGCGCCATTTGGACTTCATGCTCCCCAGACTTTGGTGTGCAAGGGGTGATCGATCGCTTTGGACAAGTAAAACCCAAAGTGATATTTACGACCCAGTCCTACCTCTACAACGGTAAACACATAGACTGTTCAGATAAAATTTCAGGGATTGCCTCGCGTTTAAGTGAAAACACGACATTCGTCTTTGTGCCTTATCTCGATGAGCCAGCACCTGAATTAATCCACATAAAAAGCGCTTGTATACTGAGCGACTTTATCGATAACAGTGCATGCGAAGTTAATTTCACGCCAGTTGAATTCGCTGCCCCCCTATACGTTATGTACTCGTCTGGTACCACAGGCACACCAAAATGCATTGTTCATAGCGTTGGAGGCACACTCCTTCAACACCTCAAAGAACACCGACTGCACACAGATATCAGCCGGGAAGATAATCTATTCTACTTCACAACCTGCGGCTGGATGATGTGGAACTGGCTGGTAAGCAGCCTAGCTAGCGGCTGTACTATTACATTGTATGACGGCTCACCTTTCGCCCCCTCGCCTTCTGTTTTGTGGAATATGGCTGCTAAAGAAAAAGTTTCTGTATTTGGCACCAGTGCGAAATATATTTCGGCACTCGAAAAGGCAGGTGTCTCACCAAAAGAAGAGTTCGAGCTTTCGGAATTGCGCGCGATTTTATCTACGGGTTCACCACTAGCCCATGAAAGTTTTGATTATGTTTATCGCGAAATAAAAACTGATCTTTTACTGGCTTCAATTTCGGGCGGTACAGATATCATCTCTTGCTTTGCTCTAGGGTGCCCAATACTCCCAGTCCACAAGGGTGAGTTGCAATGCTTAGGGCTCGGAATGGATGTCGCCATTTTTGATGAAAGCGGCGTAGAGGTTATCCAGAAGAAAGGGGAATTAGTCTGCAAATCCCCCTTCCCATCGATGCCTATTTACTTTTGGGACGATGCTGATGGTGCAAAATACCAAAATGCCTATTTCAATCAATTTAAGAACCGCTGGGCCCATGGTGATTACGGAGAAATAACCGAACACGGTGGCATGATTATTCACGGCAGATCGGATGCGGTACTCAATCCAGGCGGTGTAAGAATTGGTACCGCTGAGATATATCGTCAAGTTGAACGAGTTGACGGGGTGATTGAGTCTTTATGCGTAGGTCAACCCTGGGAAAACGATACACGCGTAGTCCTCTTTGTAGTTATGTCTGAAGGAACTCTGCTTGACGATAGTCTACGCAATATAATTAAGCAGACAATCCGCCTGCACACCACACCAAGGCATGTACCGGCCAAAATAATCCAAGTACCTGAAATTCCTAGAACCATCAGCGGAAAGATTGTTGAGCTGGCTGTCAGAAAGGTAATTTTAGGGGAAACAGTAACCAATAAAGATGCGCTAGCTAATCCCGATGCACTGGATTACTTCGCTAACTTACCGGAGCTAGCCAGCTAGCTCCGGCAGTGACGTCTTTTAAGGCAATGATCATTGCGGGTTGAGCTTATTGATTTCGTAGATCGCATCATCATGCTTCATAGGAGTAAGAAATAGCTGGTACTTAGTTTTTTCTAGCAACCCCATCGTTTTAGGGTCATATCTCACCTGAAATTTAAGGTATTTCTGCTCAGTATGATGAACTGAGAATTTACGTTTCAAATCTCGCTCGTCCCAGTTCGCTTTATCTGTTAATCCGGTGAATAGAATTTCGTGCCTACCGGGCTCAAGTTCCACAACAATGTATTTCTCTAGTTTCAGCACCCCAAGACTTTTACCATCGATAAATACTTCGGGGTACTTCCAACCCAGCGGCTGTTTACCTGGATTAGGCGCTTCAGGTCGATAGATATAAACAACCGCATTGTTCTCAACTTCGGGTTTAACATAGCTAAAGCCATAGTTGGTTCCGCAGCCACTGAGCACGATTGCTATAATAACGAGCAATACCTTATGCATCCGCTTACTCCTTGATCTTCGTTATCTCTTTTTCTAATTGAGAGGTAATTGATCGAACACGAGCTTTGTTTACACCGAAATCAGAATAGCCTTCTCTGGATGCTGAGCGAAAGTGCACAAGGCGCTCTTCCATATCGATTCGAACCTCAAAGTCGTCTACAAACCCAAGTATACGACTATTAAACTCAGCAGCGATATATCGGTTTTCCTTGATAAGGATCTGAACCACACCACCAGCCCCTTCAATAACTTCAACTAGAACAGCTATTACAGCATCTGAATCCTTAACATTGGCGGGTAACGCCAAAGGTTCTATGTAATGGGGTTTATCCGAATATTCACTACATACGCAATTTGGCTTACTACTGCATTTAGTTAAACGACTATCAACAATTCCTGCCGGCTCACCTGTTCTTGACTTAAAGGCCTTGAATGCAAATAAGATGAAAACGGCAACGATTATGAGCGAGATTACAGTAACTATCACTTTCAGCATGAAACCAGCATCCAAGAAATAAACAAAACAGATACAAAAAAGTGCCGCTATACGGCACTTTTAAAGTCTATAAGTTACAAGCTAAAAACTTGTATTAGTCTTCGCGACTTGTCACTTCTAGTAGGTGGTAACCAAACTGAGTTTTGATTGGACCTTGAACAACACCTACTTCACCTGTGAATACAGCTGTATCGAATTCTGGAACCATCTGACCACGGCCGAAAGAGCCTAAATCGCCGCCTTGAGCACCTGATGGACAAGTTGAATTTTCTTGCGCAGCTTTAGCAAAGTCCAAACCACCTTCGATTTCTGCTTTTAGTTCGTTACAACGTGCTTCTGTGTCTACAAGGATATGTCGAGCTGTAGCGCGTGCCATTTATGTTCTCCTAACTCTATGATTCAAAACTGGTGCAGAAATTACCAAGCACCTAACAATATGGCAACACTAACTCGCCCTAATGTTGAGATCCACTAGAATCGAGCATTCCTGCAATATTTTTCTTATCGGAGAAGCCATAACTCACTCTCGCCATAGCTAAGACCTGCGCATCTGGAGGAGAAGGCTCTAGATAACCATTTTGGTAACACCAACCTACATAAATTGCAGCTCGAGCAACCTGACCGTAAATAAGACTCTCATTGAAGTAATTACAGGCATCGACAAAATTATTCTTCGCTAAATGAATCTGGCCCATAGGAAAACTTGCAAACGTATCACCCCGCTCTCTTCTCTGAGCATAGGTATCTACTACCTTTTTGGAAAAATAGTTCCTGATGTTGTCATAAAGCTGATTACAGAAATGCTGTTTTGATGCCTCAGTTGCATCTTCACATAAGATCGGTAAATGATCAGCAACGCCTGCTAACATTCTAGGATAGTAATCATCCCGTTTTAGTGCCGCCCAGCGATCTTGTTCAAAGATATATCCAATGGAAATCAAGCGCCCTAAAGCATCATCTGGCTTGAAGTGCTCATCTTTCACTTTGGCCGCCCAATCGTCTGCTAGACGCTCATTATCCTCTCTCACATATTGCGATGCGCGATATCCGTAGAAAGCATGCTCTGCATGATGACCCATCTCGTGTAGCAGCACATCGACAATGACACTTTCCAGTAGACGCTCATGCTCTACTTGGATCTGCTCTCTTTGTTCTGGCGAGGCACTTAGCCAATCAGCAGGTGATTTTGGTAGAGGACCAACAAAGGATGGGTGATGGCGCCAGAAATAATCACTAAAGTACTCTTCAACTAGCTCGGGCCGGCTCAAGGATTGAGAGAGCAAATAGGCTTCGATATAAGCGGACAGGCCTTTTAGGAATCGATCATTAATAATAATCAGAGGGGGTGTGTCATCGATAGCCAAAGCCATACCCGCAGCACGAAGGTTTTCGACCACGGAAATTTCAACTGGGGCTAAAAGCTTTTGATCTTTATCCGGTAACTGCTTTAAAACAGGCTTTATTTTGGCCTGCACAATCCGCTCTATCAACGGAGAAAACTGTACGCTCGTACTCCTCACCTCAAGCGCGCTAACTGGCGATATGAACAAGGTAAGTAAAGTGACAACGACAGCAAAACTGAGGACGAAACGCATATCGAACCTCCCTGCGGTCAACCTATAAACCGTTTAAATCTGTTTCAAATTAAACGGCGATATAATCAATATAGATCATTTTTCAAACAGCAAGGTTCATTTTCATTAACGCCAGATCAGCTAAAGCTAAGCTTTATTCCCCCAGTTATCAGTAAAAATCATCTCTTCCAATTGGCTGCGTTTTTCCCACTGAGCCAGTTCAAGTTCAGGTTTTTTTAGAAACTCTGAGACATAACCCACACACAAATAAGCGACAGGGACTACGCCTTCTGGGAGCTCAAGTAACTTAGCCAATACATCCCTATCAATAATAGACACCCAGCCCACCCCTATATTTTCTGCTCTTGCAGCAAGCCAAAAGTTTTGTACCGCACAAACAGTACTATACAAGTCCATTTCGGCCTGATGGGTCTTGCCAAGCACAACGGGACCACCTCGCTTTCGATCACAAGTGATACAAACATTAAGAGGTGAATCGAGTATGCCTTGCAGTTTTAATGCTTGATATTGAACTTGTCGCTCGCCACTAAACATTTCTGCAGCTTCATCGTTAGCTTTTTGAAAAGCATCAAAAACTCGCTGACGCTTAGCCTCGTCACGAATCAGAATAAAGTTCCAAGGCTGCGATAAACCGACCGATGGAGCATGATGTGCGGCATGCAAAATATTAGTCAGCACATCATCAGGTATAGAATTCGGTAAAAACTGACCTCGCACATCCCTACGTCCGTATAACACTTGGTAAAAGTGCTCTCGCGCTAGTTCATCAATATCTAATTGAGGTGTATTTGGTTCAGACATGTTTTACCCATATAAAAAGAAAGCTGCCAACAGATGAGAAATTAAGGAGACAGCACATAACCTTCTCGCCCCTTATACCAGCCCCACAATGAGACTGAGGCCCAAACGATTTGTAACACTAATACCGGCCAGTTTGCATCGGTATAAAGCTGCGGCAACAACATCACCGCCGCATAAGTATTGACGACATAGTAGGACTGCTGACTTAACCGCCCTGCAGAAAATCGCCAGTAGCCTAAGCAATAAGCAATAGATGAACTCCAAGCCAAGATAGCCATTCCTTGCTGAGCATACGAAAACAGCAAGCCACCAGCTCCTGCCAGAAACATGACGCCCAGCAGCCCATATAATTGGGCATTACTGAAAGGCAGACGCGGTAATACATAGTTTTTCATGGCAGCAAAACTAACCAGCGCCCAAAACACATTAATTACGACCGCCTGCCAAGATGCAATCAGGTAAGAAGATGTAGCCACCAAAATTGCGGCAACTAAATTGGCCAGATAGTAGTGATAAGAGGCTTTATTTTTAAGTAAGGAAAGCCAAGCATGAGCCAACAGGTAAAGTATTGTCCCAAGCCAGCCTAGTGTGACTGAAACCACTACTCTACCTCTAGGTGCATGTTTCTTACGAAAAGTGATCGGCCCGCATGTGGTCCATCGACCACCTTTACCTGAGAATACTTCATCATGCCATCAAACACTTTTTCAGTAGCATGCGGCTTTAAAACAACATCATGCCAAGCTAACACCGTCGCCCTGCTGCCCTGAGGAATAACAAAGAACTGCTTATCTCCTTGAGCATTCATCTCATAGCCAGTAATTAAAGGAAAGCCTTCCGCCGGCACCAGTCGAACATAACCACTACCTTGAACATCTGCTTTAGAGGTAAGCAGCTGTTCAATCATACCTTTCGACTTTAAACGCGCTAACGCCGAATTAAATCGCTGAATAAATTCCCGACCTTCATCATTAGCGCTAGCCACTAGATGAACACTGTCTGTACCGCGATGATTTTCGAGCAATTTAAACTCATGTAACAGATGAGGAAAGTGCTTATGTAACATTACTTTCGCAACCTCAATGCTAGCTGGTAATAGATCAATTTCGCCTTTAGATAATGCCGTTAAAGCCTGAAGATCACTGTTATAGACCTTAGCATTTTTCAGTAAAGGTTCAATTTCAGCACCATAGCTATAACCAGCGACTTTACCTACTTTCTGTTGGTTAAAATCGATGGCTTTACCGGAATATTGCTGCCATTTAGAGTTATAAAAAAGGCCATTCTCTATAGACATCAGCGGATCTGAGAACAACACCTCTTGCGAGCGCTTATCTGTTTTGAAATAGGGATAACTTAGTAAAACCTGCTGATTTTTTACCAACTTATAGCTGAAGTAATAATCCAGACTAGCTCGTTCAGCCTCCAAACCCATCTCCCAAAAGGCGAGCTGTACCACTCGGGAAACAACACCTTTCTCTTCTTCTTCACCATTAACAAACGGCTTCCAATCAGAGGTATAAACAGGCTGTGCTTGAAAAGGGCTAGCTACCGCCACATTCAAGATCAAGGCGATGACAGCAAAAGATTTAACGACGTTTCGCAACATAGTACACAACAAATAAAAGAATGATTGAGACAACACTGCTCAGTAGAAGCAGGTCAGTTTCCATATTAGCCACGCCACTCAAGAAACTAGAGGGCTGTTCATCTCTATAACCTAGCGCCGCATTTGATGTATAAGTACGGCTGTATTCAGAGATGGTGATCGCAAGATCGAACAGACTGATAAAACCAATCGCAACAAGAATTAGATCGGTGTAGAAGCTGCTTTTTTCCGAACGGGTTGCATGTATATCCTTAATTTTACTAGAGCAGACCTCAATCAGGCGCTCAGAATTCTGAACCATCTGATCATAATCCCAGCCAGCTAGGATATTCTCGAGCAGTAACTTTTTATCTCGGGTGAGATATTGGCAGTTCTCATGATAATCACTGATATGCATACGCGTCGTCGCACGCACCCCCGCCAATATATCTTCGGCGACATGGGTATTACTCTCTAAATAGGTATCCGAGATCGCCATATAAAGATTGGAATTACAGGCATGTTGTACTGCATAAAAGTACTGAGCTAATCCCATAGCCTCTAACTTGTAGTCTGACTTGTGACGCAGAGGCTTGTTCTTTTCATCGATTTCATCAACTAATACATAGTTAAGCCACACTAAGGAATCCATTCTATCCTGCTCAAGAATCTCTTTAGCGTGTTCTGGATGAGGTGTTTCAGCTAACCAGTTTTCAATAAGCGACTCATTTCCTTCCCTTTCAGAACGATCTAAACGCAGTAAGCGAGAGCTCCATGGCTGATCGACATTAGAACCATCGGTTTCTTTAATATCATTAAAGCCAGAGAAATCTCCCAAAGCTTCCAGATAGTTAATCTGAATCGTTTTAGGCAGATCACGAAGCGCTGGGTAAAGCTCGTCGCGATAGTATTTTGAAATCAGATAGGTTGATTGGGCTTGGGCAAATAGCTCTAGCGTCAGTTCAGTATCTTCATCGAGGAGTTGATAGATCTCTGGAAGCAAAGCATGTCCATCAGGCTTCTGTGGGACTTTAACAATCGAGCGACAAAGCGCTGTGATTCGATCCTGATAGTTAGACTCTGCCGAAGGTAGGCTAATGTCAGCACTCAAGGTTTGAGCGATATCTTCGAGTGTAGCAACGACATACTCCATCTCCATAGTCACGGTCACCACAGACAAGGTGTTACTATAAACCTTCGCCTCAAGACTAAGCTGATCAGTAATTTGTTTAGTGTGAGTGAATAAACACAGAGTGTCTCGATCGTCAGAGCCAGTATTGGTGTAAGCTTTGCCCTGATTTTGATGCTGAACAGCAATGCGGTTTGATAGATCGCCTGATTCATCAAGCTGTTTGACCAACCGCTTTTGTAACACACAATCTAACTGCGAAAGGAATTGGCTATATTCAGCACTTCTTTCATTCACTCCCTGACGCAGATTCAAATGACTGCGGATTGGGGTCATGGTCACTAACTGCATTACTTACCCTTAATCTTTTAGATACTGAGCATTCTAAAATCAACGAGTTAGGAATAGAAGCGCGTTTACACTTTAAGCGAACACAGCTCGATAAAGCTGAAGACCAAAAAGCATGATTAAACAGATCAACGCTGCCCATAAGGCACGGAGAAAGCGGTTACGTTTTAAATTTCGCAGACCAGAGACTTTTAATAACTCATAAGTCAGCTCGACTCGCAGATCAGAACTTTCCAGCGCTTTAAGGTAATGCCCTGTCGATTCTGAATGCTCACTATCAGTGAAAAAGAGTTTCAAAACTTTACTGTGCTCAGCCCCCACTTTTGGTGCCGTATTGCGCGTAGGATATAAAACCGCACCAAATAAAATGATCGGCCCAATGACCAATCCCCAAGAGAGGATGATCGCCAATATGCTGGAGATATAATCATCCCTTTGCGGCAACGTAGAACCGATTGTATGGATTAAGCCTGCTGTAAAAATGTAACCCACACCGACAATCTGCGCTTTAGTATCAAAGCTGCGCACGTGCTCTTCTGCAGATTTCAGTGCTGTATAAATGAACTCTAGGGACTGCTTTTCCATCAGTTTTTCGCCTTACCAAGAATAGTAAGCAGATTAGATGGAAATGCAGAAATAAAAAAGCCCGCTTTCGCGGGCTTTACAGATGTTTGCGATTAAGCCGCAGTATTTACGTTCTGCGGGCTCTGCTCAATCAGAGCGGCATGCAATGCAATGATCGCCTTCTCGTAGTCATCTTCAGAGACAACACACTGCATCTCTACCTGACGGATAGACTGGTGAAGCGCCATTACGTTGATATCCGCTTCAGCCAAAGCACTTACTGTACGAGCAAGAATACCTTTAACCTTCATGTGTGAACCGATAGCAGAAACGATCGCAAGGTTGTGCAGACGGATCTGGCCTTCTGGATACATCTCTTCCATTAGGCGCGTTGCGCGGTTAACCATCTTACGAGAGCCACCAACATAGTACGTGATACTGTTCGCATCAGCATCTTTGTTGATCACGTAAAGTTTCAACTGAGCTAGAAGCTTAGAGATCTCAATATCGTAAGCCGCATCACCTAGCATCTCTTGGTCGAAGATTTCGATGCCAAAAACATCATTACGACCAGCGATAATCTCCACACGAGGAGCGTTGCTGTGGTAATCCTGACAGATAACCGTGCCTTCGTGCTCTGGCTCAAATGCGTTCTTAATACGCAATTTAACACCATTACGACGCAAACCTTTCGCAGCTTTTGGATGGATAGCTTCCATACCTAAGTTAGACAGCTGATCAGCCACATCATAGTTAGTCGCACCAATTGTGACTACGTTATCAGTACCGACTAGCATCGGATCTGCAGAACTCAAATGATATTCTTTATGGATGATCGCTTCAGTTGCACCTGTTACAGTCGCAATCGTGCTAAAAGTCATCTCGCTGTAACCACGGTCAAAAGTCTTCATCAGACCTTCTTCACAGTGCGTATAGCCTGTAGCAATCACCATCTCTTTGTCGATCTGAACATCGGCAAACTGAGTCTTAACCATCTCTTCAAACGGTAGAGGTTGATCTAAGTGCCAACCAGTCAGATCAACAAAACGAGCATTAATACCAGCTTTACGCAGAGCAAGCACAGAGTTATATGCACTGTGCGCCTCACCGATAGATGCTAGCATCTCACGCACTTTCATCAGGTGCTCTTCCAACTGGAAGTGACCGTAAGTACAAAGGTGGTGCAGGCTCTTCATGCAATCACGAACATCATTCAAACGCTCGATTACAAAAGCATCAGCTGCGTTGCGTTCAAATTCCATATCAGCGAAAAGTTCAGCATTGATCTCTTCCATTTTCGCCTGAACTTTACTCAACTCATCGATCCACGCCTGCTCGCTTTCAGCATTCGCAAAACGTGCATAAACACCAGGCTCACCGGTTTTTTTGTGCTCAAGAAGATAGTTGGTAATACCGCCATAAGCTGACACAACAAAAATTCGGTTATACAGTTCCTCTGGTGTGGTGCGCTTACCCACCAAAATGGTGTCCATCAATTCCTCAAAGCGGCTCATGGAAGTGCCGCCGATCTTCTCAACTGTATGCATCTTCTTTCCGGATATTTCTGGTTCTAGCTTAGGGATTTACTCCCAAAGCAAAAAATTGGGCCCAAATTTTACATCATTATGATGGATTTGTGATCATTTAATTGTTTTAGACAGAAAAAAGCCCCGTATTCTCGCGAATACAGGGCTTTTCTACTCAAAGCACTTCCACGTTTAGGTAAACATACCTTTAAACATGAAGAAAAAGATGATTGCTAGACCGGCACCTGCAGGCAGAGTTACTACCCAAGATACAAATATCGTACCTACGATGCGCAGATTAAGTGCAGCCATACCACGCGCAAGACCTACACCCAATACAGCACCTACCAACGTGTGAGTAGTGGATATTGGCAAACCAGTACCCGACGCAAATACAACTGTTGTTGCAGCAGCTAGTGTCGCAGCGAAACCACGGCTTGGTGTAAGTTCAGTAATGTTGTTACCTACTGTTGCGATTACCTTGTGGCCGTACATAACTAGACCAGCAACGATACCGCCGCCGCCAAGTAGTAAGATCCAAACTGGCATAGCTGATTTTTGAACAACCTCACCACCGGCTGATACAACCCCTACGATTGCAGCTACAGGACCTACAGCGTTTGCTACGTCATTTGAACCATGAGCAAATGCCATTGCACAGGCAGTGAACATCATCAAAATACCAAACAGTTTTTCAACACTAGTAAAGTGATGGTCACGATCAGCATCTGGGTCAGGTGTGATACGCTTTTGCATCTGCATACCAATCACCATAATCACAACCGCAATAGCTATAGATGCTAGTGCACTTTGCCCCCAGCTAAGATCTAAACCGACGTGTTTAAGGCCTTTAGTGAACGTCACCATGGAAACCATGAAGCCCACTAGGAAGATGTAACCTGGAATGTATTTCTTAGCGTTGGCAAAAGGATTGTCAGTATCCAGTATCAACTTCTGCACACTTCTAAATAAGAAGAAGGCTATGAGCCCAGCTGTTACTGGCGATACTACCCAACTTGCAACAATCTTAGTTACTTTACCCCAGTTGACCGCATCAACAGATATGCCAACTGCCGCAAAACCCACAATCGCACCAACGATAGAGTGCGTTGTAGATACAGGCCAGCCAAAATGTGTCGCCACTAATAACCAGATACCAGCTGCCAAAAGTGCAGACAGCATACCAAAAACAAGTAAATCAGGCGTTCCAGACAAAATAGCTGGGTCGATGATACCTTTACGGATTGTCGCTGTTACAGCACCACCCGCAAGATAAGCTCCCATAAATTCGAAGACAATAGCGATCATGATCGCTTGCTTCAAGGTCAGCGCCTTTGAACCAACTGAAGTACCCATGGCATTGGCAACATCGTTTGCACCAACACCCCAAGCCATAAAGAAGCCGAAGACACATGCCAAAATGACAAGAATATGGCCGTACTGAGAAATGATTTCCATCTTAACTTACCGAATGAATTAACGAGCAACTAATAGCTGTAAACGACTACCAACCTGTTGTGCGCGATCAGCCAGGTCACCGATCGAACTAATAACCTGATAGAGGAAAATTACATCTACCGGTGGAAGCTCTTTCTCGATGCTAAATAGTTTTAGGCGAATAGCACGTTCGTGTTCATCCGTGTTGTGCTCTAGGGCATCCAATTTTTCTAGCATTTTTTCGATGACATCAATCTCGTGGCCACCAAAACCGCTATTTACCAATTCGTCCAGTTCTTTAAGCGCAGTTAAAGCCTGCTCAGACGTTTGCAAAGCGACACGAACATAATCTTTCATATCTTGCTGCATCTCAGTTGGCACTTTCATTTGACGGCCAAGCATGATGCCTGCGATATCTTTAGCGCGATTTGCAATCTTATCCTGCATACGAACAACTTCTAGAAGATCCGTACGAGGAACTGGAAGGAAAATACTTTTAGGCAGATTCTGGCGAATCTCTTTCTTCATTGCATCTGCTTCGCCTTCTAAAACAGCGATACGTGCTTGTACTTTCTCTGCTTCATTCCAGTCTTCAGCGATGACTGCTTCAATGAATGGAATAAGCTCAACGGCACATTCTTGCGCTTTTGCAATGTGATCCTGCATAGGTTTGAACGGTGAACGTGCAAACATCTGCAAGAATGGGGTACTGGTTGCTACCATACAACGCACCTTAAAAGTCTGAAAAAAATTGAACACACCTGTGTTCAGGCGCGCGAATTATGACGGAATTATTTCCTAGAGTAATTACAGTTTTGTTACAAAACAGTAATTTTTCGGTAAAAAAACTGAAATATTTGATCCAAGGCAGACAAGCGATGTACTGCGAATATGCCTTGTAAATTCATTGCATCACAATGTATATACATACCGATAGCAAGGTTTATTTTAGATCTATTTCTTAGTTTCTTTTTTTAAAAATATAAGAATCCATCCCCGATTGGTTACGATCAGATTCAAAATCTACTAAAGCTAATTCAGCACAATGATCTAAAAGTTCGTTTTCTCTTAAACAGAACCGCTTAGAAAAACCGGTACGTTCATGCTGGAGCAGATTGAACGTAGTCATTAATAAAGTACCTTCAGGCTTCAATAGAGCAAGCAGCTGCTCCCATAATCCATCAGCCGGTTTATATCTGGAGATAACAATCGAATCGAACAACCCCAGACCTGACAGATCCACCGATTCCTCTTCTAGATCCAATTGAGCAGTTTCCACTTCCAAGCCCAACTTAGTCATAGCCTCAGACAAACGATCCAAACCTACTTGAGATATATCTGTTGCTACCGGGCTAAAGCCTTGTTTGGCCAGAAAGATAGAGGCAGCCCCATCTCCTGCTGCCAGATCTAATACACGACCTGTTTTTAAAAAACGCCACTGACGTTGTAGATATTCTGGTGCAACAGGCTCCGATTCTAGGCCTTGGCTTTTCGCCAAGTATCTTTGATCCCATTTTTGCTGTGCTTTGCTCATTTAATTCCTTAAAAATAGAAATGTGCGGGGAAAAGTTTATTAATAATGATTACTTAACTATAAAAATGCAGAGCCAATCGTTTCGTAAGGTGAAAATCCTTGTTTCAACCAAAAACGATCAGCTTCAGGATTTCCGGGATGCCATCCAGCCTGAACAGAGGTCACCCCTTGAGCTTTAAGCCACTGTTTAGCATCCGCGACCAATGCTTGCCCTATCCCTTTTCTACGCTGATCAGGTTCGACCCATAAATTAAACAAAACACTGCTATTAGGCTGAGTATAAGCTGTTTGCTGATTCAGAATGACGGCAATGGTCCCATAAACCTTTTCGCCCTCAGCTATAAATACCATTGCATCATCTCTTTCAATACATTTCTCAAGCGTGTGACGGAGCTGATTTTCAAGATGTTCAGGAATAGGCATACCAAATGGCTTAGCATGGTGAATAGGCAGATACAATGTAAGTTGCTGCCACTGCTTAAGCACAACATCTATTCGATCAGGCCCACACACGCTGATTAGAAAAGACTCTTTATTGGAAAGATCCATTACATTTATTCCGATATCCCATGTACATCTACTTTATCATTTTGGAATAACGATTATTAAGCTCTTTACCTTCTATATAAGTCATCTTATCCGCTAACTTGTGCAGTTCTGACAAACGATCTTCAGCGCTTGGGTGGCGCTTACTAAAAGCCTGCCAAAACGAACTATCATCCTGTTGAGCATCTATCTTTTGCAATACAGCGATATAAGCCATGGAATCATAGCCAGCTCTGGCTGCGATCACCATGCCCATCTTATCCGCTTCTAATTCATCACTTCGAGCTAAACCATCACTGTAAACATCCTGAATGGTATTCAGCAGTTTATTTTCAACTGAGTGGTCACCAAATACCGTAGCTCCACTGCTATCTGAATCGCTTTGACTGTCACGCAAGAACCGAGCAAGATCTGCTGCAATACCAATCTTAGCTTCCTTCTGAATAGCACGGAGATGGTGCTTTTGAACCACATGTGCAATTTCATGAGCTAGCACACCTGCAAGCTCAGCTTCGCTCTCCAACTGCTCTAAAGTCCCCGTTGTAATATAGATAAATCCACCGGGCGTGGCGAAAGCATTAAAACTATCATCTCGTAACACTGAAAAGGTCCAAGGGATATCAGATCGTTCAGTTTGTTGAGCGAGCCACATTCCCACTGAATTCACATACTTTTGAACATCTCGGACGTTATATATGGAGGCTTTTTGAAGCAGAACAACACTCACTTCCTCACCGATCTCAACTTCTTCAGCCAAGCTTTTCTCAAATAGATCGGTCGATTTTTTTCCTGCTTCCATTAATGGGGTCAGATTGATGTTATTGACCTGACAGCCGCTTAAACCCAGCAAAAGAAAACCAGCAACAACCCCTTTGATAGCGTTTATTTTCAATATAGACATAAGCTACTCCACATAATTCATGCTTCGTGCTTTCAATCCCCCTTCCCGTGCAAACTTGGTAGCCGCATCTGCACTCACTTTATAACCTTTTACTTTGCTAAGGGAGACACCTGACCCACTCGATATAATCCCGCCTTCATCCAGCCCTCTAACACCGGTAGTCAACGTTGTTTTTGAGCGGTACTGCATATTGCCCGCAACTTGTTGCGTGCTAGGATTACTCACATATCGAAGGTTTATCATTTTCACCCAACCAGAGTCAGTATTACCCGTTCGTACTTCGTACCAACCACCGCTTCGTCGCAGAATATTTACAGAGGATTTTTCAGAGAGTTTCGTAACGACAGTGCTAGAAATTGAGGGAGTTTGGTAGACAGGGATATCTCTGACTGTGTAGGCAGTTTGAGCAGTCGCCCAAGTGGAGCTCATAAATGGAAGACCGATAATTAGTAATTTAAGGTTCATCACTCAACCTCCTTGGCTGATAGACGGTTACCAATTTTTCCCGGCCTTTAACCTTATAGTCACCAATCAGCTCGAAGTCAAAAGCATCCCCACATGCCTGTCGAGTTTCTTCAGAAACCAAAATCCTTCGACCTGTTTCTTTAGTCAGCCCTTCGATGCGACTAGCTACGTTTACAGCATCACCAATAGCAGTGTAATCGTAGCGACTTTGGGTACCTATTGCCCCAACAACGACCTCGCCCGTATGGAGACCAATACCTATATCGAAATCAAATAAGCCAAACTCTCGTCTAAAGCTGACCATTTGATCCACCATATCCAAAGCCGCATTCACAGCAGCAATCTCTTGACCGGGATTTTCAATTGGCTCACCCCAAAACGCCATAATGGCATCACCGATAAACTTATCGAGCGTACCTTTATGCTGAAAAATAACTTCTACCTGGCGAGAGAAGTAATGATTTAGAAGTTCTACAATTTCGGTAGCACTACGGTATTCAGAAAGATGAGTAAACTCACGGATATCGGTAAATAAGATGGTTACCCGCGTACTTTTTCCTGCCAAAGCTTGATCGGTGATTCCTTGATCAAGCAAAATTTTCACAACTTTCGGGTCTAAAAAACGGCCAAAAATATCGACCGTTTTTTTCATCTCTCTCTGCTGCTGCAATAAGCGGAATGCGTAAAAAGAAACCGCAACAAATATATAAGCCACCAGCCAAGCCATAACAGGGAACATCATCCCTTTCATGATCAAAAGCCGATAACTGAACAGCACGTTTACTCCGATTAAAACGCCTATTCCGATGAGTGCGTAATAGAAATTGCCCACACGAACTAGCAACAGCACTAAAACACCAAAGCTTACACCCACAATCACCAAAACTAGCAAAGCATCTACCGGTTGCAGAAAGCTCTGATCCATAAAGTTATTAATAGCCGTAGCTAAGATAAAAACACCGGGGTAAGTACTAGTAATTGGTGTGACTTGGATATCATGTAAACCCGCAGCAGTTGAACCGATTACAATGATTTTGTCCTTAAAATAGTTAGGCTCTTTAAAATCATCGCCTTGACTTAATTGGGTATACACTTCGCTATAAGAGAGTCTGGGATAGGGTTCTCCTTTGCCTTGATACCAATCGATCCAAATTGACTTCTCTTCAATCTCAAAGCCATTAAGATCAACAGCAATTCGTGCAGGCATCGTAATAATTCCCCAATCAGATATTGGATGTATTGCGGCGTACTTACGCCCAACACCATCTTTATCTGGATGGAAATTGATACTGCCTAAACGCCAAACACTCGCGTTAACCGCATTAGGTAAGACCAAACTTGCATGAGGAATAGTCGAAACGGTATCTGGCTTTTGTATGGGAACAGTCTCTGGATATTGGTCTAAACGCGGAAACAGATGATCAGAATAGGTTTGCAAATGTAAGAACGGTAGATAGACATTATTCGATGCAGCCAACACCTCACTAAAATACTGATCACTTTCAGGGTTAAAAATATCTCTATCGGCAAATAGCACATCAAACACTACTGCAGCAGGTTTCTGTAACTGTAACAACTCCACCAGCTCGGCATGGACAGCCCTTGGCCAAGGCCAACCACCCGCAATAGGCGCAAGGTTATTCAGGCTCGCATCATCTATATCGATGACTACTATTTGCTCACTTGCTACTCTTTTCTCTGCTCGCTGTTGAAGCGTTAAATCGAGCCAGTAATTTTCTAATTGTGGAAGCAGTGGTGAATGGAAATTAATGGCTGCAAATAAGCAAAATAAGATACTCAGCACTGAGATCGCTTTAATTTCCGAGCGGAGTTTGCTGGCGGACATAGCTATCCCTATCTGACCTAGTTTCTTACTACCTTATAGAAAGTAGCTTTATTACAGCATAGGCCAGAGAACGACAGACACAAAAAAGCCCTGTAAAACCAGGGCTCATAATACTCAGGTCGCTGGATAGATTAGAAAACGCCTAGCTCAAGTTTAACTTGGTCTAACCAATCGGAGATGCGTTCATCAGTTTGATCACGCTGCCAATCTTCATCTAAAGCCAAACCAATAAAATGTTTTTTGTCGTCTGTTAATGCTTTAGATTCTTCGAATTCATAACCCTCAACAGACCAGTGACCAACAATCTCAGCGCCTTTAGCTACGATTTTATCATGTAGCATACCCATTGCATCGACAAACCATTCAGGATAGCCAAACTGATCACCAAGACCGATAAAGGCAGCCTGTTTACCACTGAAATCCAACTGTTCCACTTCATCCCATACTTCCAGCCAATCTTCCTGTACTTCACCATAATCCCACGTAGGTATAGCAAAAATAAGAATATCAAAATCTTTTGCAGCAGAGAGCGAACTGTCTGCGACATCAAATAACTCTAGTTCGCCGGCATCCCAACTACCTTTTATCTTATCTGCAATATCGCCAGTATTACCTGTTGTGGTGCCGTAAAATAACGCTGCCTTCACTACCTACTCCAATACCTACACGCTAATGATAACACTTATCATTATCCATCCAATAACGACACTTATGCAAGCCTGATGCATATAAAATTTTGTTCTAGAAATAAAAAAGCCCAGCATATAGCTGGGCTTTAGAAACTTTATATCCTAGATCAGGCTAAGCTGAGTTCCTCATCCGCTGCCATTTCAACTGTTGCAGCGGGTCTCTGATTTCCTTTTTTATTCACGTTTTTCTGGTGAATCTTATCTAGCTGACGATCAATTTTATCAGCCATCGCATCCAGAGCAGCATACAAGTTATCAGCGGATGCTTTCGCAAAGATATCTTTACCTGCTACGTGAATTGTTGCTTCAGCAACGTCCTCACGATCATTTTTTTCAATAATAACGTGAGCACTAGTAATAACTTCGTAACGTTCTTGACTGCTGTTCAGCCATTCCTCTACTTTCTCTTTTACACTGTCAGAAACTTTAGCATTGCGGTGAGTAATTTTGATATTCATGTGCAAATCCTTAATGCCTTGTTGCAGTGAGAGCGCTATGAATTAATGTTTTTGTGCGCCCCTGTACACTTACAGTAGTACCATTCTGACAATGGATTACAAGTACTTTTTTCGCTTCATGAAGAAAAATTGATAGCTGACAGGCAAAACTGTTCAAACACCAAACAGTTGTTACTAGGATTTAACAGTTTTACGGGAAGAAAGGGACAACAATCCAGCCGAAAAAATTAAGCACAAGCCTATTAAGCTGTAGACGCCTAAGACTTCATCCCATAATAGCCAGCCAAACAGCGCAGCAAAAACCACCGAAGCGTATGTATAAGGCCCCAACTGACCCGCAGGCGCAAGACCATAGCCTTTACTCAATAACAGCTGAGCAACAGTTGAGGTAATAGCCATCAGTAATAACCAACCCAGCTCAACTAAATTGGGCGTAACCCAATTGAGCATGGCCGACGGCAAAGCTAAAACCGTACTAAATAAAGCAAAATAAAAAACGATCCGACTGGCTGGTTCTGTATCGCTCATCCTACGGATAATAACTTTTGCCAACGCCCCTAGCATCGCGCCAAAAAGTGCAATCAAAACGGCAACATTGAGTGTTCCCTGCCCGGGATTCAACACTAGAAAAACGCCAAAGAAACCAACACATATTGCCAGTTTCACTACCCCAGATATCTTTTCACCTAACCACCATAAGGCGAATAATGGAATAAAGAATGGAGCTGTTTGTTTGATCAACGCCGCCTCTGCTAAAGGCAAGTGTCCCCATGAATAGTAAAGACACATCATGGCAGTCACACCGACCACCGCACGCGCAATATGAAATCGAAGAGAGCTCGTTTTTATCGAGGAGATCCCATTTCGCAATAACCAAGGCATCAATAGAATTAACGCAAAGAGGTTACGGGCAAATACAATAATCTCAGTGGGTAGCTGATGAGTGATCTGCTTTACGACCATGCCAGAACAGACCAAAAACAGTTCTGACAGTATGATAAACAGCGCACCTTGATAAAGCGCTTGTGTGGGCATAGAGGCTTGAGGATTATTAAGGAATAAATGACTAGCAATCAAAGTCTACCTTGATCACTAGTCGAATTTTACCTTAATTAGACTTCAATTACTTCAAAGTCGTCGGATAGACTGTCTGCCTGCTCTTTACTGGTGATCACAGCCACACTGCCCTCTTTATCCAAAAGATAAGTTTTGGCAACGCGCTTTAGATCATCCAATGTCACATTCAAGATACGCGCACGGAACGCTTTACGCTGTTCTGGCGTGCGCCCAAACAATGAACTGTGGAATGCTTGCTTAGCTTCACCAGCCGGTGATCCTGGCTTATCAATCGAGCTGACAACACCCAGAATCGCTTCTTCGAGTTTCTGAGCATCATGATCAGTCTCCAGAAGCCATTTCACCGCACCATCAAAGTCATCCAAGGTTTCAGATAAACGAGGATCACGGTAAGAGAAGAAACGGAAAGCTGCATCACCGGAATCCTGACCAGCGCCAGAGCCGTAAGCACCGCCTTTTTCGCGAATAACTCGGTGTAGATAGCCATTACGCAGGAAGTCTCCCAAAATTGTAAGTGGCGCTGAATCAGGGTGATCTACCGCCACAGTTGGGTATGCTTTAGCACAGAAGCTTACCTGTGTACTGGTAACCCAAGCCTGTTTCACCTTGCTACGTAACTCTGGCAGTAAGAACCCTGCAGAGGTTTCACTCGGCACATCTGCCCAGATAGACTCTAAGTAGCTCTGAACACTAGCCTGATACTCATCTTCAGCCACTACTAGGTATTGGCGAGGGGCAAACTGGATCTTGCTATGCAACTCTTGGAGACGTTGTGAAAGCTGTTTAAGAGCATCGTCATTCTCTAGCTGATCATCCAGCTGCTTGTAATAGCAGATAGACTCAAGACCTTTTGTTGCATGAGATAGTGCTGCAGCCGGGCTCATCTTCGCTGCTGCAGCCATCATTGCGAATGCATGGCCTTGCCCGGTGATACCTTGTTCTTTACGGGTACGTTGTTGAGATACCACTTCACGAATACGAGGCAATTCATCAAAGCGTGCAAATTGCAGCGTCTCTTTCAGCAGATCTAACAACGCCTCATGTTTAGACACTAAGGCTTTGCCTGTTAATGTGAAGTAGCCTTTTACATCCTGCTCATTATCAGGCGCCCCCCTGACTGAAGCAAAACCATGAACACCACCGGTCACTTCTGTTTGATACTGCTGATTCTCTTGATAAGTACGATCACCACAGCCCAATTCAGTAAGAAGATAGCTGTATAGAGGCAGTATGTGCTGCTCATCTTCCGTTAACTGCGGAAGCTCCATAATCACCTGCTGATAAACAATACCGTTGGTGCCACGATCATAACGCGTCAAAGGAAGCG